>JBBQQS010000099.1:0-12957 GCA_038215525.1 Bryobacterales bacterium | reverse complement strand
CCATCAGGAAGCCGCCCCGCCCGCCGCCGCTCCGGCTGAGAAGATTGCCGATGAAGGCGAAGATCAGGCCCGTCGCGGGGCCGCCGGCGCGCGCGGTTTGAATGCCGCCGCCGTGGGCTCCCCCCTGGTGCTCCGCCGCCTTTCCGATGGCGTCGAGCGCACCTTCGCCGATGCCAGCGACTACTCCTTCACTCACGATGGCCGCACGCTCGTCTACGCCGTCACCACCAAGAAAACTGACCTCGCCAATGGCGTCTACAGCCTGCCCGTCGTCGCTTCGGGCGACCCGGCGCCCTTGGTGACCGGCAAAGGCAAATTCACCCGTCTCACCTGGGACGAAGCTCAGCGCAATCTCGCCTTGATGAGCGAGCGCGAAGAGGTGGCCGATCCGGCCGCACGCGTCAAGCTCTACCATTGGGATCGCCAAGCCGCTACCGCCACGCCGCTGGAGATCACCTCGCTCCCATCCGGCTATGCTGTGTCCAGCAAAGGAGCGCTCACGTTCTCCCGCGATGGCGACCGGCTCTTCTTTGGCACCGCCGTGCCGCCACCTCCGGCTCCCAAAACCGAGGATCCGGCCCCAGAGAAAGCCGGCTATGACCTGTGGCATTATCTCGACGACCACATCCAGCCCATGCAGAAGTCGCGCGCCGCCGCTGAGCGCAACCGCACTTACCGCGCCGTTTATCACTTCGCCTCCCAGAAGAGTCTGCCTCTGGCCGACCCCGCTCTGGCCGACCTCTCTTTAGCCGAAGATGGCCGCTTCGGCATCGGCTCCGACGACCGGCCCTACCGCCGCGCCGTCGAGTACGACCGCCGCTACGCCGACCTCGCCATCGTCAACACGCTCACCGGCGAGCGCCTGCCTTTGGGCAAGAAGCAGACCGGCAATCTGATCTGGTCCCACCGCGGCAATGCCGCCGTTTACTTCGATGGCACGCATTGGTTTGGCATGGAAGTGCCCTCCGACGTCCGCGTCAACCTCACCGCCAGCATCCCCGTGAAGTTCTTCAACGAAGAGGACGACCATCCTGACTTGCCCCCCTCCTACGGCTTCGCCGGCTGGGCGCGTGACGGTCAAAGCGTCCTGCTCTACGACCGCTACGACCTCTGGCAAGTGGATCTCGATGGACGCCGCTCTTCGAATGTCACCGATGGACTCGGCCGCGCCGAAGGCCTGCAGTTCCGCCTGGTACGTCTCACCGACGATCCCCGTGAGCGCGGGATCGACCCTGCGAAGCCCCTCCTGCTGCGCGCCGAACGCCTCGCCACTCGCGAAACCGGCTTCTATCGCGACTACCTCGGGAGACCAATGAAGCCCGAGCGCCTGACGCTTGACGCCCGCTCCTATGGCGTGCCCGTCAAGGCCGAGAAAGCCGACAAGCTTCTACTCACCTCCTCGCGCTTCGACGAATTTCCTGACCTCTACGTCGCTGACGCCGACCTGAGCAACATCCAGCGCATCACCGAAGGCGGAAAGCAGTTCGAGCCTTTCGCCTGGGGCAAATCCGAATTGATCAGCTTCCGCAGCCTGGATGGTACGCCGCTCAAAGGCACGCTCTTTAAGCCCGACAACTTCGACCCCAATAAGAAGTACCCGCTCATCGTCTACATCTACGAGCGGCTCACCCAGGGCCTGCACAACTTTGTCACGCCCGCCCCTGGGCAAAACATCAACCCCAGCTTCTATGTCTCGAATGGCTATCTGGTGCTGCAGCCCGACATTGCCTATCGTGTCGGTTACCCCGGGCCCAGCGCGTTGCAATGCGTTTTGCCGGCCATCGACGCCGTGGTGGCCAAAGGCGGCGTCGATGAGAACAACATCGGCATCCAGGGCCATAGCTGGGGCGGCTACCAGATCGCCTATATGCTGGGCCAAACCAAGCGCTTCAAGGCCGCCGCCGCCGGCGCGCCCGTGTCCAACATGTTTAGCGCCTATAACGGCATCCGTTGGGGCCCCGGCATTCCCCGCCAGTTCCAATACGAGCGCCAGCAGAGCCGCATCGGCGGCACGCCGTGGCAATATCCGCTCCGTTTCCTAGAGAATTCGCCGATTTTCCAAGCCGACAAGGTCACCACGCCTCTGCTGATGGTCCACAACGACGCCGACGACGCCGTGCCGTGGTATCAGGGCATCGAGTATTACCTGGCCCTCCGCCGGCTCGAAAAAGAGGTCTACCTCTTCAGCTACAACGGCGAACCCCACGGACTGCGCCGCCGCGTGAACCAGAAGGACTACGCCCGCCGCCTACAGGAATTCTTCGACTTCAACCTGAAGGGCGCCGCCAAGCCAGACTGGATGGAGCGCGGCCGGCCGTTCCTTGAAAAAGAGCCCACGGCCCGTCCCCCGGCTTCGGATCAGCCTTAGGAGATCGACCAGTGACAAAGAAAGAGACAATTCCGCCCCAAGCCTACGATCTGGCCAAACTCATCGAACTCATCACGCCTGCCAACCGGCACGCAGAGATCGACTTCGGCCCCCCCGTCGGGAAGGAACTCATTGCCGCATCGGAAAGCAACCTAAACCGGGCCCGACGCCGTCTACAGTAGTATTGAGAGTGTTGCCAAGGAGTTTCCGCAGATGCGCATCCGCCATTTTCTGCTGTTGATTGCCGCCCTATCCGTGCTCGTCCCCGCCTGGAGCCAGCCCGGCCCCAAGAAGGAGGGCTCCGACACCGTCGCGCGGCCCCGTAAGAAGGGCGACGCGCCCGAACCCGAGCGCGCACCCATCGAAAGTAAGCTCAAGAAGAAGGGCGGCGATGCACTGCCCGAAGGCGTGCCCACCTTCAAAAGCGACTCCACCACTGTCTCGGTCGACGTGGCCGTGCTCGACAACCGCGGCCGCTTCATCCCTGGCATTCCCAAGGGCAACTTCCGCATCTTGGAAGACGGCGCCCCGCAACAGGTTTCGCAGTTCGCCATGGGCGAGGCGCCTATGACCATCTCCCTCGTCATCGAGTTCTCGAATCTGTTTCAGCAATATTGGGGCCAAGGCTGGTATGAGACCCTCACCGCCGTCTATGGCTTCGTTTCGACTTTGAAGCCTGAAGACTTCGTCGCCGTGGTCGCTTTCGACCTCCGCCCAGAGATCCTTTCGGACTTCTCCACCGATCGCCGCAAGACCCAGGAAGCCCTCCAGCGCCTCCGCATTGCCGCCTTCTCGGAATCGAACATGTACGACGCCTTGGTGGATACTGCCGAGCGTATGCAGGAAATCGAGGGCCGCAAGGCCATCTTCTACATCGGCTCCGGCGTCGACACCTTCTCCAAAATGACCTTTGATCAGTGCCGGAAACGCCTGCAAGCCGCTGGCGTGCCCGTCTATGGCATGAGCATCCTTCAAGCCATGCGCGAGATCATGGACGCTCGTGGCGCCATGGGGCCCATCGCGCGGCTTGATTTCCTGCAGGCCGACAACCAGGTCCGCACCTTTGCCAAGGAGACCGGCGGCATGGCCTACTTCCCGCGTTTCATTGCCGAGTACGGCGGCATCTTTGGTTCGGTCCACAACGCTCTCCGTAATCAATACTCCCTCTCTTACACGCCGACGAATCAGTCCCGTGATGGAAAATTCCGCAAAATCAAAGTGGAATTGGTCAATCCGGCCACCAACGAACCGCTGAAGGTGACGGACGAAAAGGGCAAGGCCGTCAAGTATCAGATCGTGTCGAAGATCGGATACACCGCGCCTCGCGAAGTGGAATAAGCCGCGCGAAACTTCGCCCAGCCAAGTCAAGCGAAACATCTTGCGTCTTTTGATGCCGATACGAAATCGATTGACACGCACATTTCAGCGATGTTACCGTGCGATGGTCTACATGAGTCGCCTGCAATCTTCTCCGTCCCCCGCGTCCGCTGTGCTGATGCTGGTGGATGGCAACAAATCCGGCCTAGCCGCCCGCAAATCCGTGCTCCAGGAAGCCGGGTACACGGTGAAGACCAGTACCTCCGCCGAAGACGCCCTGGAACTGTTCCATCGCTTCCCCTTTCAACTGATTATTACGGACTATCAACTTCCGGGCATGAGCGGCGGGGACTTCATCCGCGAAGTGCGAAGCCGCAACCCGGCTCTTCCCGTCGTGCTGATCTCTGGCTTCGCCGATGCCTTGGGCCTTCATGAGTCGAACACCGGCGCCGACATCGTCATTCAGAAAAGCGCCAATGAGATCACCCACCTGGTGCGCGCGGTGAAGCGCCTTTTAAACCGCAAGCCCGCCCGCAAGCCAATCGCCGCCGCTGCCGCCGCCGGTGCCGGCGCTGCGGACGCCACGAAGCCCAGCACCCGCGCCCGCCGCTAGCCTGGCCGGGCAGGCTAGTCGGCCTTCAGGACCCGCAGGACTTGCGAAATTCGCGGCTTTCCATGACACTCATGCATGCCCTTTATTCTTGACCGCCGCCGATATCTCGTTGTATTGTCCAGCAAGGGGATTGCTGCCCAATCCGCCCTGGCGGCTAGGGCTCCCGCTAACTGGGCCCTGTTGTCGGAACCCCCACATCTAAGCCAGTTTGAGTACCCCCGGCTGGAGCGGGGAGAACATCTTCGATCCGGCCCAACCGATCGGTTGGGTCCAGATGGCCCTGGCCACGTCCGGCGCGCACCTGACGCTCCGCGTGAACTCGGGTCGCTGCGCGCAGCAAGGCTCGGTCACCAACCTCGCCTGGCGCTAATCTCCGCTACTGCGGATCGCCGCCGATCATCACCGAAAGCGGACCCAGGCCCGTTGCATCACCCCATAGCTTGGTATTCAGTGCACTTGTTCCGTTCGAGCCCCAGATAATGTTGTATCCACTTACACTGGTCGAGCCCCAGATAATATTACTACCCCAGATAATATTGCTTCCGTAAACCAGGGAAATTGTATTTCGGCTGGGGTCGAGAACCGCGGACGGAGAGAGCGCGCTACCAGCGGCCAAGTCGTTACTCTTGAGTGCCGCTTCAATATCCAAGTATCCCGCGCCTACTGTAAAGATGTCATTGTTGATGTAGAAAATCTTATTCACCGTGCGGTCGGTCACCATTGTCAGCCGCGGGAAGTCTTTCGATGCCGTCTTCATCAAACGGGCCTTTACTTGATCGGGTGTCAGTCCCGGAGTCTTCTGCAACAGCAGCGCCGCCGCGGCACTCACCATCGGCGCCGCGACGCTGGTGCCATTCAATCGCAGGTAGTGCTTATCCACCCGATTCGCTTTGTCGCACTTATAAAGAACGCTGTCGCCGGGCGTATCGGAAGAGACAATCCGGTTCCCCGGCGCCACCAGATCCGGTTTTACGATCCGGTCAAACTGTGTGGGCCCCTTGGAACTGTAGCTCGCCATCACGTCGTCGGCGCGACTCACGGTGCTATTGGTCCGCATCGCGCCTACCGTAATCACAAAGGGGCTGTTCCCCGGCGACGTGATCGTGCCATAACCCTGCGTCGCTTCGTTGCGGCCGAAGTTACCCGCCGCCACCACCACTACGATGCCCGCCTTCCACGCCGCTTCCACGGCCCTGCACAGCGGATCCGTCGTATAGCTTTCCATCACCGGCCGGCCCAGCGATAAGTTGATCACGCGAATGTTGTAAGTCTTTCTTAATTCGATCGCTCGCTGGATCGCGGCGATTACCGCGCTGTCGCTGCCGGCGCCGTCTTCGTCCAGGACGCGCAGATTGATCAGGCGCACGCCGCGGGCAATTCCTTGAAACAGCCCCTTCGAATCGGTGCCGTTGCCGCCGATGAGGCTGCCGATAAACGAGCCATGGCCGTAAGTATCTTTGGCATCCTTGGCGCCCGTTACAAAAGACTCGGAATACACGATGCGGTCCTTCACATCTCTTACTTCCGTGCGTAACCCGCTATCGATCACCGCGACGCCAATGCCGGTGCCGTCAAAGCCAAAGTTCACCGGAAACAGACCGCCGCCCGAATCTGGCGACGCCGCTGTCTGCGCCGCCCGGACCTTGCGGTCGATCGAAATGTAACCAATATCGGAGTCCTCCGCCAACGACATCGCCGCGGCGGCATCCATCTCCACCGCGACGGCCCGAATCCCTTTCAAGATTCCCTTCTTCGCCGTCGACTTGGCGTGCACCTTGGCCACCTTGGCGTCGGTCAGTTCGCCGTTCACCTGCACAATGACGGACACCGTACCCTTTTTCGCTTTGACGTCGGCCGAAACGCTATCGTCCTTCTTACCCGCCTGCGCCGGGGCGAGGAGCAAAAAACCGAACGTGACCCACAGAAGTCCCTTGAACATATCTCTCAATCTTCCTTATTCCTGCACCGTCAACGGTTCGGATTCCGGCACCACGATACTGCGTAACACGCGATCCCAGTAGCGGTGCGTGAAGTACATCGCCGGCAACGCCAGCAGCGTAGCCAGCAGTAGCGGCGATTCGCCCGCACGAAGAATCAACGCCGCCATTAGAGCTCCGGCCAGATAGTAAGGCGCGCTCCAGAAATGGCACTGCTTCCACAGCGCAAAAATGTTCTTCTGTTGCAGCATCGCGAGCACCGCGGAGACAAACCAGGAATTGGCCAGGAATAATGTAAGTGCGCCCAGGCTTAGTGGAACCGTCACCTCTCCCAATCGCCGATGGGCTAACTGGAAAACCCCGAACGCGGCCAGTGTGCTTAAACTTACTGCCGCGGAATTGAACATCACCTGCAGCAGTTTGGGGCGCTGCAATGTCCGCCAGTAACTCTCGAATAAGGTAGACAAAACCCCGATCGCCAACGTCTCTTGCCACGTCAGATGCGCAAACGAAATCAACGTCACCAGAAAGTTCGCCGCCACCGTCCCATTCATGCCCGGCAGCCGAACCTTCATCATGCTTGTCAACAACGCCAAGATCAGAAAGCCGCTCCACACGAAGGGATCCGGGCTCGACCACATCGCCGCCGCCGTTCCCGCGGCCGCCGCCCCTGCCACAATTACTCCGTGCACATAGTGCCGTGCCGGCGCCGGCAACCCGTCGCCGCGCACATCCTGAAACGCCTCGCCCGCCAGCGCCTTGGCCGCGTGGACATGCTGCACCCAGGGCGGCAAATCAGCCCCGGGTTCCGGCGGCGTCCAGCCGGCCCACAAGCGCCCTGCCTGCACCACTCGACGGTTGTCCGGGAAGGCCTCGCAAGCCACCCGCAGCCCCGCGCGCACCGGCGGCGATTTCACCATCGAATCCGCCAAAGGATGCATCTGCACCACCAGCCGGTAGGGCTCTACCCCATAGCCAAAGCGAGTCTTGTAGTCGTGCAGCCCCGGGTTCACCGCGAGCGGGAATGGGCTATTCAGAATCCCTTGCACCTCCGGGTCGCCCGCCGCGCGTTCCAGTGAAAAATAGTCCAGCGCATGATTGGGAAAGCTCTTCAGCAACCCCACCCGCGAATTCTGATATAGCGCATACCACCAGCCGTCTGACCGGCATTCAATCGAGTATCCGGCCAGTTGGTTGTCGACAAAGGCGCCGGTAATCGACATCCCGGGCGTCTCCTGGACGGCGTTCACAAAACGGCGCCACTGGCCGGTCTCGCCAAATTCCGGGTTGTAGCGCTCCTGGCGCTCCATCGTTTCCCGGTTCAGGTCGATCCCCAAGCGGAAGAGATCCGCGCCGCTTAGTTCGTGGAGTTGGCATTGCTCCAAGCCTCGACGAACCGTGTTGCGTAGCTTCCGGTCCAGGCTTTCCATGCCAAACGGCTGTTTGCGCCACAGGTAGTAGCCACTCTCCAGGCCCTCGCCCATCTTAGTGGGATAGCGCGCGGCCACCATCCGCTTCTGCCACAACAGGCGGGCAATCTCCTCGTGGTCTTGATCCACGGTGATCTGTTCGGGCACCGTCATCAGAAAGCGGCTTTGGTGATCGAAAGGGGTCCACCAAGCCCCGGCGGCCCGGAATACGGGGAGGCCGCGCAGCTCGGCGAAGTTGGCCAGCGTCTGTCCAGTTTGGTTGCTCAGCAAAGGTTACAATCCTCTTTCACAGCATGGGAGAAGTTTGTGTTGCGCAACAGAACGCTTAGTACCAAACCCTTGGATTACCTACTTAGTTCTAAGGTTCGATTGCGGCCCTCCGCTCCGTCTGGCTTAATACAGACATGTCGGATCTCAGAAAAGCAAACATCTTGGTGGTGCACGGCGGCGGCCATATTGACCTGGCGATTGCCCGGTCCTTAGGCCAAGCCGGCGCTCGCGTTACAGTAGGCTCGCCCGCGGGCCGGGGCTTTGCCCGTTATTCCCGCTACGCCACCCGCGTGCTGGAATTCGCCTCCGCTGACCTGCGCGAGATTGCCCGCGAAACCATCGAATACATTCGTACCGGCGCGGTGACCCATGTCATCACGCCCGAAGAGTCGCTCATCGTACATCTCAATGCCCAGCGTGCCGAAATCGAGCCTTTTGCCACGCTGCTCTTTCCCGATCGCGACGCTTTCGCCGAGTGCCTGCATAAAGACCGTACGCTGGCCCGTGCCGCCCACCTGGGCATTGCCGCGCCCCGCACCTACGTCCCGCCCACCTTAGGGGACCTAGCGCCGTGCCGCGGCTGGAGGTATCCCGTAGTCTTCAAACCCAATCACCGCGACCCGCGCCTTCGCCATCCCCTGGCGCAAGATTACATTGCTTCCTACGCCTCAAGCTACAAGGACCTTTGCGTTCAGGTGGCTGCCCTGGGCCCCTATGCCGACCCGCCCATGATTCAGGAGTTCGCCGTCGGCGATGGTGTGGGTGTGGAGGTGTTGATGCGCAATGGCGAGCCTCGCCTGCTCTTCCAGCATCGCCGCCTGCGGGAGAAGCCGGCCACGGGTGGCATTAGTGTTCTCTGCGAGTCAGAGGCGTTGTCGCCCCATCTCGCCGATGCCGCCGTCACTCTCTTACGCGATATGCATTGGGATGGCGTTGCCATGGTGGAGTTTCGTCAGGATCCGGCCACCGGCCGAGCCAAGCTACTCGAGGTAAACGGACGCTTCTGGGGTTCCTTGCCGCTCGCCCTGCAAGCCGGCGCTGACTTTCCCGCCGAGTTGCTGCGTACTCAACTCGATCCGCACTATCGTCCCACCCAAAGCTATCAGGTGGGGGTTCGTTGCCGCTCCTTGATGCATGACACTACCGCGCTCGTCGAAACGCTGCGCACCGGCAATCGGCCGCGCCCGCAAGCCATCCTGAACTATCTCGCCAGCTTTTCGCCTGCCGTGGGCGGCTATGTCTGGAGCTTCCGCGATCCTTGGCCCGGATTGCGGCATCCTTGGCAGCGCTTCCGCCAAGACCGTATTCCGGCCCATACGTGTAACCATTCCCGAGAGGTGAAGTCCTAATGTTGAATCTCTTCGATCAATTGGTCGCCATGGTGGCCACCAACGACCTATTGAAGGCCGGCCCGATTGGCGCTTGTCTGATCGCCGCCTGGGTTCTCGGGCGCACCGTCCAGCAGACCCGCGAATACCGTCGCCGTTTATTGCTGGTGTTACTCGCCGCGTTCTGCACCGTGATGATTACCAAAGTAACTTCTCGCTGGTTTGCTTACCCGCGCCCCTACGTCTTGAGCCAAACCGCATACCGTATTTCCAACGACCAGTTAGTCGCTTATCCCAAGGAAGAAGTGCGCGCGCCGCAGGCGGAAGATAGTAAAGAACGCTGGGCTAAATTCGAGGCGGGTTTTATCAGCTCGAACGACTGGGAATCCTTCCCCAGTGACCATGCCGGCTTCTTCGGGTGCCTCGCGTTCGGACTCTTATGGATCTACCGTCCAATCGGAATCATCGCCATGAGCTGGACCCTGCTCGTCATCTTACCCGGTAAGTTACTCCGCGGCCTCCATCGTCCAGCGGACTTACTCGCCGGCCTCGCCATTGCCTTGGTCGTCTTACTACTCTGGCGGATGCTCGATCGCCAAAAGCCCTTTGAAATTCTCGGCCGTTGGTGCGAGCAACAGAATGCCTTGGCGACCGGCGTCTTTTTCCTGATGGCCATGGAAGTGGCCAGTACGCTCGACCACCTGCAAGACTTCGCCCTCGCCGCCCGCGGCATTGTCCGCACCATGATTCAGTAACTGGAGCACGAAAATGACTTTTTCACCCCTTTGGATTGGCTTTTGCCTCGCGGCTGGCATCGGCATCACGTCCCTGCCCCCCATCACTCGCGAGCGCGGCGGCACCGTGATTCCGGCCCACGCTGGTGATCGCGTCGAGATCCTCGCCCGCAACGGTTATGACGCTCCGGATGGCCTGCTATGGCAACCGGATGGACTGTATCTCGCCGATGAAGGCGGGGGCCGCTTACGTAAGTTCACTCCCCAGGGAACCATTGAGTTACATCGGTCCGAATCCCAAGTGCAATCGCCCGAGGACCTGGTTACCGACCAAGCCGGGAACCTCTACTTCACCGACGACAGCACCGGCGGCGTCTTCAAGCGCAGTGCCACCGGTGAGTTCAAACAGATCGCCGGCCCCGCCCAAGGACTGCGCAGCACCGAGGGCATCGCCATAACTCCTTGGGGCACGGTGATCGTCGGCGATGGAGAACTTCACGCCATTTTCGAAATTGGCCTCGAAGGGCAAGTTACTAAGTTTGCCACCGGCATCCGCAAACCGGAAAGTATGGTCTTCGACGAGCAGGGCGGACTCTACGTCGCCGACAACGAGGACAATATGATTTACTATCTCGCCGACGGTAAGTGGCGCATTATCCTCAAAGATGCCGATATCAGCCCGGAGACCATTCTTTATACCCAAGGCGCCTTATTGGTCACCGACAGCCACGCGGGTCGGCTCTATCGCTTCGTTCGTGGCGAACGGCCCGAAGTATTGTTGAGCCTGGGCGGTATCATGCAGAAGATACAAGGCGTCACGGTGGACGATCACGGCATCATCTTTCTCTCGGTGCAGAGCGACCTCAAGCACAAGAAGGGTTATATTCTCCGGCTGGATCTTGAGTCTCGCCGGTCACCCAAAGCATCTTGAATCGGCTTTCGCCAGTCAACGCCCATCTTCAAAGTAACCAGCCATCTTAAGCCCGTCGCGTCAGCGACGGGTTACTTAAGGCCAAAGTTAGCTAGTCATGAAGTATTGCAACCCGCCGCTCACGCGGCGGGCTCGGTTTACCTCGTTGAAGGCGGGTTCAATCGCGCGGCCGCGGTACTAGCCTTCAACGACTTACTCAAATGAGAACAAGCTTCGCCGTCACTCAATGAGCGTATTCCAATTGGTCCAGCTCGACGGAAAAAGCGGCCGCACTATCGCGGTCGAAAGGCGATGCCTGCGTTTCGTAAGATGCGCGCACAGCGGGGTAAAATAGGAGGAGTATGATCGAAGACCAATCTCACATTCCGCCCGCGACCCTCGAATTCCTCATCCTGTCTCTGAAAATGCAGGCCGAAATGGGCCTCGGGCTCCTCAAGATGCCCGGTGAGGACCAAGAGCAGGACCTCGGCCGCGCCCGTCACTTCATCGATCTGCTAGCCATGCTCTCCGAAAAGACCAAGGGCAACCTGTCGCTGCAGGAACAGCGGTTGCTCGAAAACACGGTTACCGAACTGCGCTTCCGTTTCGTGCAAGTGAGCCCAGCCCCCACTACTGAGCCCCAGCCCCCATTGCCCGCACCGGACCAAGGCCAGGAGTGACCGCTATCCGGCTCACGGTCCTCGGCTCCGGCACCAGCGTAGGCGTGCCGACCATTGGCTGCCACTGCGACGTCTGCACCAGCCCCGATCCCCGCGACAAACGCTTGCGCCCGAGCGTGCTGCTCGAATACGACGGCCGCGTCGTCCTTATCGACACCACCCCGGACTTCCGCCAACAGATGCTGCGCCTGCAAATCCCCCGCCTCGACGCCATCCTCTACACGCACTCCCACGCCGACCATATCCTTGGCCTCGACGACGTGCGCCCCTTTAACTTCTACCAGCAGGGCACCATCCCCATCTTCGCCGCGCCCGACACGCTCGAAGTCGTCCAACGCGTCTTCAGCTACATCTTCGCCACTGGCGAAACCGAAAGCTCGCGCCCGCGCATCAGCGTCAATCGGCTTGACGGTAGCCCCTTCGACCTCTTCGGCCTCGAGTTTCAGCCCATCCGTCTGAAGCACGGCCGCGGTATCACTCTCGGCTATCGCTTCGGCCGTTGCGCTTACTTAACCGACCACAGCGACATTCCCCCCGAGTCACTCGCCCAACTCCGCGGGCTCGACGTCCTCTTCCTCGATGCCCTGCGCCATAAGCCGCACCCCACGCACTCCACCGTCGAGCGTTCCCTCCAATACGTCGACCAACTCGCGCCCCGCCGCGCCTACTTCACCCACATCTCGCACGACCTCGCACACGTCCAGACCGAAAGCCTGCTGCCGCCCCACGTCCACTTGGCTTACGACGGGCTGGTGCTCGAGATTTCGAACGACCCGCCCATCGACCTTATCAAGCTCCACCTGAACCAGCCCACATCTGAGCCCAGCGCCCTCACCATCGGCAACTTCGATGGCACCCATCTGGCGCATCAACAGCTCTTCCGCCGTGTCGCCCGTCATGGCCGCGAGCGGCAACTCGTCCCCGCCGTGCTCACCTTCGATCCCCACCCCACGCGAGTCCTCTCGCCGGATCGTGCCCCCAAGCTCCTCAGCACCCACGAACAGCGCGCCGCCCGCATGGCGGACTTTGGCCTTGAGAAGGTCTTCGTCATGCCCTTCACCAAGGAACTTAGCCAACTGGAGCCGCGCCAGTTCATTCAGCAGATTCTGGTCGACCAGTTGAATGCCAAGCTGATCGTCATCGGCGCTAACTTCCGCTTCGGTCGCAAGCAGGCCGGCAATGTCGCGATGCTGCAGGAAGAGGGGCTCCGGCTGGGCTTTGCCGTCGAAGTGGTGAACGAATTCGTCCATCGCGGCGAGGCCGTTTCGTCCTCCCTCGTGCGCCGCTTGCTCGAGAAGGGCGACGCCGCCAAGGCCGCGCGCTACCTGGGGCGCTTCTATCGCCTCATTGGCCGCGTGGTCGCCGGCTTC
>JBBQQS010000098.1:0-12960 GCA_038215525.1 Bryobacterales bacterium | reverse complement strand
GCCCCAGTAGCGGCTGTCCTCGGAGTTGTCGCGGTTATCGCCCATGACGAAATACATGCCGGGCGGCACTAGCAGTTCGCCGTTCACCACATGTTGCGCCACCGTCTGCCGGCCGCGCGGAGTGAGTGCCGCGGCGTCGCTGCCTTGCGGGAAGCTGTCGCGGAAGGTATCTGGCCACCGCGCGACGTACTGCGTGTAAGGCTCCACCAGCCGTTTCCCATTGCGAATCACTTGGCCATGGTCGAGACGCAGGCGGTCACCCGGCGCGCCAATGACGCGCTTCACGTAGTTCTTCCGCGGATCTTCCGGGTAAAGGAATACGATGATGTCACCACGTTTGACGTCCTGGTAGGGCAGCAGGGAGTAAGGCGTGGGCTCGGCGTAGACCAAACGGTCCACCAGGACATGGTCACCAACGAGAATGGTGCTCTCCATGGAGCCGCTAGGCACTACAAAGGCGTGCAGCAGGCTAGTGGTGCCGAAGGTAAGGACCAGAAACGTCAGTCCCCAGTCGGTGAGCGGGCCACGGGGACGCTTCTGGCGGCCGGTAGTCCAGATTTGTTGCAGCTAAGGCCACATGCCGGGAGGTACGAAGTGGGCGGCGGAGAAGTTCCCGCCAAAGTGGGCGGTCCCCGCGGGCAATGCCCGTAGGCACCGACTGCGACGATGTTCACATGGTTTTCGCTCTCGCTGTGCCGCATCGGCAAGGCCGGCTCCGAACTCTCTTCTTCTCTTCTCTTCTCTTCTCTTCTCTCCTGCTATGTCATTGATTCGATTGTCTTTATCTCCGAATGGGGGCATCCACGCGCATCCCTGGGTTTCCCTGGGTTTCCTTGTAACTCGATGAAGTTAATAAGCTTAAGGTAATTTCGACAATGCTGGAGTAAGTAACTCCCGTCACCTATCTCGTCCGCGTGGGTAACGGTTGATTTCTCCTATCAAATGAACAAGATGGCCGTGTTCTGTCGGTGTCCGGTGGTAAAATGGGATTGCAGCGTGGGCCGTCGCCCGCGCGTTGCTTCCCGAGCGCGAATACGAATAGAATCAACCACTCGCGGGTTCGTTTCGTCACTCGCCTTTTTGGGGACCGCCTTTTAGGGCTAGCGCTTGATCCCTGCCTCGCATAAACTAAGACTGAAGAATTTGCCTGTGGAGGAAAACGGCATTGTTGAGAAACGCCCTTAAATCGATTCTATTGGCCGCTGGCCTTCTCTTCGCCGCCCCGGCCACGGTAGGCGATACCGCGCCCCTCGGCGTCTATACAGCTGCCGAGCGCCGTCACTGGGCCTTTCAACCCATCGCCGACCCCGCCCCGCCCACCTTCGCCGACCCCGCCGCCAAAGTCTGGATCCGCACTCCCGTCGACGCTTTCGTGCTGGCCAGTCTGCGCGACGCCAAGCTCCAGCCTGCCCCGGAAGCCGACCGAGCCACACTTATCCGCCGCGTCGCTTACGACCTTACCGGCCTGCCGCCGACGCCCGAAGAGATCGCCGCCTTCGTCGCGGACCGGTCCTCGAACGCCTACGAGAACCTAGTCGAGCGGCTACTCGCCTCGCCGCAGTATGGCGAGCAGTGGGCTCGCCATTGGCTCGATGTGGTCCGCTTCGCTGAAAGCGATGGCTATGAATACGACACCCACCGCCCCGATGCCTATCGTTTCCGCGACTATGTCATCGCCGCCTTCAATCAGGACAAGCCCTATAACCAGTTTGTCCGCGAGCAGTTGGCCGGCGATGAGATGGACCCGCAGTCGAACGAGTTGCTGGTGGCCAGCGGCTTCAACCGGCTGGGTCCGCTGCGCAAGAATCAGGGCAATCAGGAAGTGGCCAGTTCGCGCACTGAAGTGCTCACCGAGATGACCAACATCGTGGGCGGCGCCTTTCTGGGGGTCACGGTCGGTTGCGCCCGCTGCCACGATCATAAGTTCGACCCCATCCGCCAATCGGATTACTATCGCCTGCAAGGTTACTTCGCCCAGACCGACTCGAACGATGTCATCGTCGCCACTCCCGAAGAGCAAGCGCAGTACAAAGTGACGGTCGACCCGATTGAAGCCGAGACCCGCAAGCTACGCGGCGCCATGCGGCGCGCCACCGAAGTGGAAAAAGGCAAGCTCCTTATCCGCCTCGAAGAGCTCGACGAGAAGATGCCCTTGCCCCTAAAGGCCATGTATGCCGTGCGCGACGACCCGAAGGGCATGACGCAGATTCATCTGCTCGGCCGCGGCGACTATCGCAACAAGGGGCCCAAAGTGGGCATGCGGCCTTTGGGGATCCTGCTGCCGGACGGAACGGAGGAGACGCCGCTCGCCACCGAAAAGCCCCGTGCGCGCCTGGCCCAATGGATCACCGACCCCAAGAACCCCCTGCCGGCCCGCGTGATGGTGAATCGCATTTGGGGTTTCCACTTTGGCAACTCTCTCGTCTCCACGCCCAACGACTTCGGCCGTATGGGGACGCGCGCCACTCATCCCAAGCTGCTCGATTGGCTCGCAAGCCGCTTCATTGCCGGTGGTTGGCACGTAAAAGACATGCATCGCATGATGATGCTCTCGAGCACCTATCGGCAAGCGAGCACTTCGCCGCAGGAGACGGCCCATGCAGCCGTCGACCCCGGCAACAAGCTGCTTTGGAAATGGAACCGCCGCCGCCTGGACGCCGAAGAGATCCGTGACACGATGTTGGCGGTCTCCGGTCGCCTGAACCTTAAAGCCGGCGGCCCCAGCGTCATGACCGCCATTGACCCTGAGCTGATCAAGGACCTGAAGCGCCCGCAGTATTGGCAGGTCACCAAAGACCCTACCGAGCATGACCGCCGCACCGTTTATCTCATCTATAAACGCAACTTGATCTTACCCTTCATGCAGGTCTTTGACTCGCCCGATACGCTGCTCTCCTGTGCCCGACGCGAGCAGTCCACCCACGCACCGCAAGCCCTGGAATTGTTGAACGGTATGCTTTCGAACGCTTTGGCCATCGACCTCGCCAAGCGTTTGAAAACCGAACGGCCGAACAACGCCGCCCGCGTCGACCGCGCCTTCCGCCTCGCCGCCGGCCGCGCGCCCAATGCCAAAGAGCGCCGCTTGGCCCTCGCCTATCTCGACGACCCGGACCCCGCGGCGGCCACCGAGTTTGCCCTCTCCCTCTTCAATTCGAATGCCCTGCTTTACGTGAACTGATATGGAACACATCCGCTACGCCCGCAATCGCCGTGATTTTCTCACCCAGTGTTTCTGTGGCCTCGGAGCGCTCGGCTATGGGTCGCTGCTTCAGGCCGAGGAGAAGCGGCTAAGTCCGCTGGCGCCGAAGCCTTCGCACTTCGCCCCCAAGGCCAAGGCGATCATCTTCCTCTTCCAGGCCGGTGGACCTTCGCACCTTGAAACCTTCGACCCCAAGCCTTTGCTCAACAAGCTCCACGGCGAAAAACGCCCCGCCACCTTTGGCGATGTGCAGTATCAGAACGTCAACGTGAATTCGCGCCTGCTGGGCACCAAGCGCACCTTCGCCCGCCATGGCAAGAGCGGGATCGAAGTCTCAGACCTGCTGCCCCACCAAGCCTCCATCGTCGACGACCTATGCGTCATCCGCTCCATGCACGGCGACATGGTAGTGCACTCAGCGGCCCAGTATCAGTTGATGTCCGGCCGCGTGATTCCGGGCTATCCTTCGATGGGCAGTTGGATGGCTTATGGCCTCGGCACCGAAAGCGACTCCTTGCCAGCCTACGTGGTGATGCCCGATCCGAACGGTGCGCCCGAGGCCGGGCAGCCCATGTATACCAATGGCTTTCTGCCCGCCGCTTATCAGCCCGCGCTCTTCCGGGCCGGGTCGCGGCCGGTGTTAAATCTTGAGCTGCCCAAGGGCATCGGCATGCCCCGCCGCCGCAAGACGGTGGACTTTATCCGCCAACTCAACGAAGCCAACCTCCTGGGCGAGGACCCTGAATTCTCCGCACGCATCTCCGCCTACGACACGGCCTTCAAAATGCAGACTGAAGCGCCCGAGATCTTCGACGTTTCGAATGAGCCTCAAGAGACCCTCGACCTCTACGGCGTCGGCAAGCCGCAAACCGACGACTACGGGCGCCGCTGTTTGCTCGCCCGCCGGTTGGTGGAAAAAGGCGTCCGCTTCGTCTGCGTGGTGGCCGGCGGCGGCGGCGCGGAAACCGAGTGGGATGCCCACACCGACATTGAGAAGAACCACCTGCGCATGGCCGGCCTGACCGATCAGCCCACGGCCGCCTTGGTGAAAGACCTGAAGCGCCGCGGCCTGCTCGATTCGACGATCGTGATGTGGGGCGGCGAATTCGGCCGTTCCCCCGAATCCGAGCGTGGCAGCGGGCGTGACCATCACAACACCGGCTTCACCATGTGGCTCGCGGGCGGCGGCTTCCAAGGCGGCGTCGCCTATGGAGCTACCGATGACATCGGCCTGAAGGCTACCGTCGACCCGGTCCACTTCCGCGACTTGCACGCCACGATCCTGAACCAGATGGGCCTCAGCCAGGACCAATTGAGTGTCCTGCACCAGGGCCGGCGCGAGCGTCTGACCGAGGTCCACGGCCAAGTGCTCTCGAAGATCCTGCGGGCGTAGCCTGAGCATGGCGCAGACCTTCGACGTCACCTTCAAGTACCTCTTCCGGCAATCGCGCGGCGTTTTGGAGACGATGTTGTTTGGTGATTCGTTCGAGTGGCAGAACGTGGAACAGCCGGCCGTGCGGAACCTGCGGGCCGATCTGCTGGCCAAGTGCGCGGACGGCACTTATCGCCAAGTGGAATTGCAGGTAACCAACGATCGCGGCCTTCCCTTCCGGATGCTCGAATACAACGTGGGCTTCTACCGCTCTTTGGGCGAGCATGTGCAACAGACGGTCCTCTACGCGGGACGGGAGCCGCTGCGGATGGAAGATGCTTTCCATTCGCCGAGCACCCAGCATCGATACACGATCCTGAACCTGCGCGAGATGGACGGTGACGAATTGCTGGCCAGCGAGGATTGGGCGGACAACCAATGGGCCCTGCTCACCAAAACGGACCCGGAGAAAGTGATCCGCGTGGTGATCGACAAGCTGCGGATCCTGTCCGGCGAGGAGCAGGAAAAAGCAGCCTCCACATTCGTCATCATTGGGGGCATACTGGGAATAGAAGCGGAAGTCGAAAGGACACTGCAAACGGACATGATCGATTTACTGGAAAACAAGGTGCTGGGGCCGGCGATTCGAAAGGGCCTCGCGCAGGGCCTGGAGCAGGGCCGGCAAGAGGGCCGCCAGGAAGGGCTGCAAGAAGGCCGGCAGGAAGGGCTGCAAGCCGGACTGCAAGCGGGGCTGCATCAGGTACTGCATGCGCTGCTTGAGCGTCGTTCTGGTGCTTTGCCGCCAGGGGCGTCGGCCCGGGTAGCCTCCGCTTCCGCGGAGGCTCTGAATGCTTGGATTCTGCGCCTGGACGCTGGCGAATCGTTGGAGCAGATTTTCGCCGATCCTTCCAAGTAGCGGTCGTGGGCGGGATACATTGGAAGAGATGCAAAAACTCTTTCTTACCGTCGCCCTGGCTGCCCTACCGTTTCTCGCCTCCGCCCAGAACGCGAAGCCCTTCCTCGGCCGTTGGGACCTCACCGTGACGCCCGCTACTGGCAAACCCTATCCGCAATGGATGGAACTGATCGAGAAAGACGGTAAAATCGAAGGCCGGGTGCAGCCGCGCGGCGGCGGCTGGCGCCCAATCCTCGGCGCCAAGGTGGATGGCGGCAAGATGGTGGTAGCCCTCTCGGCAGCGAACAAGGGGCCGACCATCAACTGGGAGCTTTCCGTGGCGAGTGCGGACCAACTCACCGGCGTGGAGAAGCGCGGTGACAACGACGGACCTTTGCTGGCCGCCGCGCGCGCCCCCAAGCTCGACCGCAAAATGCCCAAGAACTGGACCAAGCCCGAGCCGATCTTCAACGGCAAAGATCTTACCGGCTGGGAGCCCATCGGCAACGTCAAAAACAACAAGTGGGTTGCGCGCGACGGCGAGTTAGTCAACGACAATCCGGAAGTAGAAGGCCAGCGCAATCCTGGTGCCGCTAACATCAAAACCACGGCCAAATTCCAGGATTTTAAGTTACATATCGAGGTAAATTGTCCGCCCACCGGTAACAGCGGCATTTACTTGCGCGGCCGTTACGAAATTCAAGTGGGCACTGAAGGCGGTAAGCTCCCGGACCACGAAATGGGCGCCGTCTATAGCCACTATCCGCCGCCCGCCGGCGCCGCTTTGAACTTAGGCCAATGGACGACTTTCGATATTACCTTCGTTGGGCGCCACGTTACCGTCGTGCGCGATGGCAAGGTCTATCACGACAACGTCGAAATCCCTGGACCCACTGGTGGCGCGCTCGACAGCAACGAAAGCGAGCCCGGCCCGTTCTTTCTGCAAGGCGATCATCACGGCATCATCCGCTATCGGAACATCACGATTTCGGTGCCGAAGAAATAACTTACTTTGCCACCCGCTCCGCCGTTAGTTGCGCCAGTTTCACCACGCGCTGCATCTTGTCCCAGTTGATCTTCTCGACGGTATCTGAAGGCTCATGGTAGCCCGGGTGCCAGCCGCCGAAGAGCCAGAGATCCGGCACGCCGGCGACGAGGAAAGGGAAGTGGTCGCAACGATAGAGCGCATTCTGCGTCGAATCATGGTCGAACTTCTCGTCGAGTGTGAGGCCAACTTTGGCGTTCGCTTTGCGGACCTGCTTTAAGAGGGCAGGGAAGTAAGCGCCACCTAGCAGATTCAGGTGATTCCGGGTATCGGTTGGCACCGTGATGCGCCCTTCGGTTTGCGGTGTGTGCGCTTCGTCGCGCCCCACCATGTCGAGGTTGATGACGGCCTTGGTGGCAGCTAGTGGAAAGAGCGGATGGTCGACGTAATGATAGGCGCCCAAGAGGCCCTCTTCCTCGGCGCCGAAGGAGATAAAGACCAACGTCCGGCGCGGCCGCTTCTTCTGCGCGGCGAAGCGGCGGGCCAGTTCCATCACGGCGACGGTGCCGGAGCCATTGTCGTTGGCGCCGGGGTAGTAATTTTCGCCGCGGGCCGGCAGATGGTCATAGTGCGAACTCAGCACCACTACCTCCTTGGATTCGCCAGGCAGGATGCCGACCACGTTCCACGTGACGCCTTCGCGCACCAAGCGATTGCGCAGGCGGATCTCCACCTCGCCCGGCAGGCTCTGCGAAGCCGGCTTCGGTCCGCCGTCGATTTGCGTCTGACGCCGCGCATAGTCTGGCAGCAGCAAAGCGGCGGACTCTTTGGTTAAAGTCAACATCGGGATGCGCAAGGGCTCGTCGAACATCACCGCCGCGCCGCCGCGCAAGGGCGAACGGTCACTAGCCGAAGGCGCGGTCGTCGTCCGCGGACTCGGGATCACCAGCACGCCCACCGCCCCATGCGCCTGCGCATTCAGCCGCTTGCTACGCGGTGCGACGTGCTTGGTGAGTCCTTTGCCGAGGAAGATGCTCTTGGCGTCGGCCTCCTGCGGCTCGCGGTCGAAGATCACGACCACCTTGCCCTTGGCGTCGAGCCCCGCATAGTCATCGTATTTGTACTCGGGTGCCGTGATGCCGTAGCCCGCGAAGACGAGGGGCGCGCGCAGATCGACTGGAGTTTTGAAGGTGCCGGTGAAGGCGAGCTTCTGGCCCTGGTAGAGGACACGGCTGTTGGCCGGATCACCGAGCGGCGCCGTCAACGCGAACTCCTGCAGGTAGGAGCCATTGCAACACGCTTGCAGTCCGGCCTTGCGGAAGCTACCGGCGATAAAGTCCGCCGCCAGCTTCGCCCCCGGCTCGAGCGCGACACGGCCATTCATCTCGCGCGTTGAGAGGGCGACGAGGTCGGCTTTCATGCGGTCGACGCCGAGGTCGGCAGCGCTCAGTAGCGAGGAGATCAGCAGGGGGAGAAATTTCATAAGCGAATTACGATCTTACGGTACCAGCGCTTTGACCGCCTAGTTACTTTCTCCCGATAAGATGCCCTGCCGCTGCCAGGCTGGGCTGAGCGAACGGGTGCATGAATCAGTTTTGCCCCAAATGCGTGAGTACACCGGACTGCTTGAGCCTTCAGCAAGCCTGCCTGCCGGCCTGCTCGTCGACCCGGCCAAGAGACGCGGCGCAATGATCGACCTGGACGGTGGCGCCACGAAAACCCCCTAGGGCATTCGGTATGGCATCACCAACGGCCCCTTGAACATCACGCGCGTACTGATTCATTTCGACGATCCCAAGATCGAGCCCTGGCCCTTCCCCGTGGCCGCGCGCGTCGCCACCGAATGGACCAGCCGGCCCATCCTGTGGCCCAGCCGCAAGGCCCGCAAAGTGACCGCCGTCGACTACTGGTACTTACGATCACCAACGAAAAGGAGGGTGCTCCTACTATCCATCAAAGCGGAACCCCAGTCCGCGGACATTGTAGAGGTAGCGCGGGCCAGCGGGGTTAGGCTCCAGCTTGCGACGTAGATTCACGATGTGATTGCCACTAGCCCCGCGGGCAAGCTCCCGGTGGTGACGATATCATTCAGCTCGGCCAGTCGGGCGTAGGCGAGGTTGCTTTGCTCACGATCGCCGAGCTTTCGATAGACGCGCGCCAAGCGGAGCAGGGCCCCGGCCATGCGTGCTCCCATGCTCTTGCGCGCCAGCGATGCATAGAGCCGCGCCGCGGGGCGCAATTGTCCCTCTGCAAATTCTAGGCGCTCGGCTTCATCGAAGGCTCCTTCGTTCGAAACACCAGGCTCAGTCACAGCGTGAAAAAGCACTGGGCGACCGTCCGGTAACCACCAACGCCTGGACCCCGGTCGAGTTGCTGGTGCCCATCGTTCATGACGCTTAATCCATCAACTTCGGTCTGATATTGGAAGGAAAGGGCCGCGCGTGGATTGACAGCCTTACCGTAGATATACCTTAGGAGAACCCACTATGAAGCGCTGGTTCGCTTTCATCGCCCTCACCGCTCTATTCGCGGCAGATGCCTCCGCGCAGACCCTGACTCGCGGAAATCTCGCGACCATTCTCGGCTTTGAGAATAGCCAGCCCGGGTTGTTCCCCGTTGGCTGGGGTGGCTCCGGACCCATCTTCGCCGATGACCAGGTCTTTCACACTGGCAAGCTTTCGGCCCGAATCGAGCGCACCGCCACGACGGCCGGCGAATTCACTACCGTCGTCGCCAACATTCCGGTGGACTTTTCCGGTCAGTCGATCCAGTGGTGCGGCTACGTGAAAACCGAGTGACGTCAGCACGGCCGTCTCGCTTTGGCTACGTCTCGACGGTGCATCAAGTTCGGTCGCCTTTAACTCAACGCAGGGACTGGCGGTAAACGGCACCACCGATTGGAAGCAATACTGTGCCCGTGTGCCTTACTCGGCGGAGGGTCGCACCCTCGTATTCGGCTTTCTGGTGAGCGGGTCCGGAAAAGGCTGGGTGGATACGCTCGAATTGAGTGTCGACGGCCGGCCAGTGGCCCAGGCACCCGCGCGAGTGCCGACGGTGCTCGAAACCGATACCGAGTTTAACGCGGGCTCGCGCGTCGCGGTAGAGTCGCTGAGTGACTTACAGGTGGCGAATCTGGCCACATTGGGAAAGGTGTGGGGTTTCCTCAAGTATCACCACCCGTCCATTACGGGCGGTCGCCGCCATTGGGACTATGATCTCTTCCGCGTGTTGCCGGCGGTGTTACGCGCAACGAGTAAGTCCGACGCACTTACTGCCATCTCGACGTGGATCGCGGCCCTAGGCCCGGTTCCCGATTGCTCGCGCTGCGCGGCACTCGATCGCAGCAACTTACAGACCGCGCCCGACCTCGACTGGCTCGCCGACGAAAGCTTTCTCGGCGTTGACCTCAGTCAAACCTTACAAGCCATCTATCGCAACCGGTCCATCACGCCGCAATTCTTTGTGGAGATCCCGGCGGGGGCGGGCAATCCCTCCTTCGCCCGCGAACTGAGCTACGCCAGCCTACGGATTCCTGACTCGGGCTATCAGTTACCCGCCTTGTTTCGCCTGTGGAACATGATGCAGTATTTCAATCCAAATCGTGAAATCATGGCCGACGACCCGGCGGGTAACCCACAGTATTGGTCCGACACGCTCACCGAGTTTATTCGTCCCATCGCTCTCGCTAAAGACCGTCTGGCCTATCAGCAGGAGTTACTCAAGCTGATCACGAAGATCAACGACACCCACGCGAATCTTTGGAGCTCCATCGCCGCTCGGCCACCGCTGGGCGCTTGTTATCTGCCGGTGGATGTCCGCTTCGTCGAAGGAAAACTGATCGTGCTGCGACGCACCGCCCGCGACCCGGCGGCCGTGAATCTCCTCGCGGCCCTTCTATGCCACGTCGAACGAAGCGGCCCGCCGGCGAGATTTGGCCGATTATTTCACGCGCGGGGCCTGCGGCGCCATGGAAGTGACGGTGCTTCGGCAGGACCAGACATTGACGTTCCGGCCCACGCGCCTCAGCACCGCCGCCATCGACTTTAGTCGCACTTACGCGCACGATCTTCCCGGTCCTGCGTTCCAGAAACTCTCCGATGACGTCGCCTACCTGAAACTGAGCGCCGTCCGTATCGCCGATTCGGCGAACTACATTCGTTCTGCCGCCGGCACCAAAGGGCTAATTATTGACATTCGCAATTACCCCTCGGAGTTTGTCGTCTTTTCGCTGGGCTCGTTGTTAGTCAACCAGCCCACCGCCTTCGCGCAGTTAACTCTCGGCGATGTTGCCAATCCAGGCGCATTCTCCTGGGGACGGCAAGTCGCTCTCACTCCCCAGGAGCCGCGCTATACCGGCAAAGTCGTGATCCTCATCGACGAAGTCACCCAAAGCGAGGCCGAATACACCGCCATGGCCTTCCGCACCGCTCCGGGAGCCATCGTTATCGGCAGCACCACCTCAGGCGCCGACGGCAACGTCTCCATCATCCCTCTCCCCGGCGGCTTGAGTTCCTTAATCAGCGGCATCGGTATCTTCTACCCGGACCGTCGACCGACCCAACGCATCGGCATCCTCCCCGATATTGAAGTGCTTCCCACCCTCCCCGGCATTCAAGCGGGCCGCGATGAGCTGATCGAAGAAGCCATCCGGCAGATCACCCCGACGAAGGCGCCTTAGAGTAAGCTAGTCGAGATTGAACGGCGTAGGCTGGCGTGCTTCGGTCGCTTTTAGCCGGTCCGTCACGCGGGCCCCGGGAGGCCCGCGCTCAGGCGGAGACTAGGCGATGCCGAGCTTCTTGCCCCAGGACTTGGCCCCGGAGATGGCCGCATTCACGGCGTTGATGTTCTTGATGCCTTCGTAGGCGAGCCAGTCCTCTAGAGCCTTGGTGCCCTGCTTGGCGAAGATCGGGATGCCGTCCTTCCAGGTTGCGCGGCCGCAGAGGACGCCGGAGTAGTCGGTGCCCGCTTCGCTGGCCATGGTGAGGCTCTCGACGAACTGGGCGTTGCTGACGCCGGCGCTGAGGTAGATGAAGGGCTTGGTGGCCAGGTCAGAGGCTTTCTTGAAGTAGTCAAGAGCTTGCGAACGCGTATAGGCCGTTTCGCCCTTGAACACCGAGCTACCTTCCACAAAGACAGCGTTGATGGGGACTTCCACCTTCAACATGTCCACATGATACTGGGGCTTCGAGAATTCGGCCATCGAATCGATGACGATTTGCGGCTTTTGGGCGGCGAAGGCGAGGCCTTTTTCGTCGCCGCCGGCCGGGTCGTACCCGATGAATTCGAGGAAGAAGGGGATGCCCACGGTTTCGCACTCGGCACCGATCCGCTCGACGAAGGCGTGCTTGATCGTATTCACCTTGGGGTCATCGCTGGGCGAGTAGTAGATGAGGATCTTGACGGCGTCGGCACCCAATTCTTTGATGCGGAGAGCGGAGAGCTCGGGGATCAGATCGGGCAGGCGGCCGGGCTGGGTATTGTCGTAACCGGAGAGTTCATAGGCCAGCAACAAGCCAGCGTTCGAGCTACGGGCGGCAGCGGCCTTCAAGCCGTATTCGGTGTCCAAAAGAATCGCGCTGGCGTGGGGGGTGAGGGCCTTCGAGACGGCGACCTTAAAGTCCGACATCATCTCTTCGGAGATCTCTGTGTCGCTGACGCCCTTGGCTGCGGCCAAGGACTTCTTCAAGCTACCGCGTTGATCCATCGCGGCGGCCGCGATGACTCCCGCTGAATTGGACAATTTCTGTAAGTGGGCGAGTTTGGATGCCGATAAAGCCATGTTTTTCTAGTGTACCCGACGCGCCGCGCGGTCCGCATGGCGGTACCAGGACTTGGCGCGGCCCACATCGCGGAAAATCTGCGCCTTGAGCGCCGCCGGATCCGCAAAGCGGCGCTCGGCACGCACCCAGTGCAGAAACTCGACCTCAATGCGGTGCGGACTGGGCGGCACAAGTGCTTCGAGTAGAAACGTCTCCACTGTGAGCGCCTCGCCCTGGAAAGTGGGCCGCACGCCGACGTTGGTGATCGACTGCCAGACGCGGCCGGTATCGACACAAGTGGTGCGCGTCACGTAGACGCCATTGCGCGGCAGCATGGCGTCTCCCCAGTCGAGGTTGAGCGTGGGCACGGTCTGCTCCTTCCCGATGCCGAAGCCGGCGACCACGCGGCCAATGAGGCGATAGAAGCGCCCCAGGTAGCGCGCGGCCTTGGCGGCGTCGCCCTTCTCGAGCAAGCGGCGCACGAGGGAGGAAGAAACGGCCTCGCCGCGATGGACGAATTCGTTCACCACTTCGACGGCAAAGCCCAGCCGGAGCCCCTCTTCCTGAAGCATCGCGACATTGCCGGCCTGCTTGCGGCCGAAGCGGAAGTTGGCGCCGATGACGATTAGCTTGGCGTTCAATTGCTCCACCAGAATCTGCTCGATGAACTGGCGCGGCTCCAGTTGGCTAAGCTCCTTGGTGAAGGGCATGACGAAGACCTTCTCAAGGCCAAAGTCCGCCATGCGGGCG
>JBBQQS010000097.1:0-12980 GCA_038215525.1 Bryobacterales bacterium | reverse complement strand
CACCAGCACCAGCACCGTAAGCAACGCGCTGATGGGCTCGGCCACGCCCTTCGCCAGCAGCCAATGCAGACCCGCCGCCGTTAAGCCGATCGCCGCCCCCACCACCGGAAAGTAGGCCGCCGCCTCCCCCGGCGCACACGTCGAGCGACGGATCGGCAACACCGTCAGGAACTGCAGCGCGCCCAGCAGCCGGATCATGGCGCTTTCACTTTCATCGGATAGCCGAAGACCATCCAGTAAACCTCGCGAGCTACGCGAGCCGCGTCCTGATTCAAGCGGCCCTGCAAGTCGCGAAAGCGCCGCGCCAAGGCGTTCTCCGGCACAATCCCGCAGCCCACTTCGTTGGTGACCGCGATGACGGTCGCGGGGCTTTGCGCGCTGGCGGCGAGAAACTCCGCGATGCGCCCCTCCATCAAAGCCTCGTCCTGCAACAGTAAGTTCGTGAGCCAAAGCGTCAGGCAATCGACGATGATTACCGGGTGCGTCGCTTCGAGCTTGGCAATTGCCCCCGCCAACAGAAAGGGCTCTTCGCAAGTGAAGAATTCGCCGGCCCGCTCGGCTTGGTGCCGGGCGATCCGGTCCCGCATTTCGTCATCGTAGGCTTGGGCGGTGGCGATGAAAGCCCTCGGTGCCGCGCCCTCGCGCGCCAGGGTGAGCGCATAAGTGCTTTTGCCACTGCGACTGCCGCCTCCCACCAAAATTAGAGCCATGTGCTTCTCCGCTTCGAGCGTAACAGCAGAATGAAGAATGGCCCACCCAGCAGCGCCGTCAACACGCCCACCGGAATCTCGGCCGGGGCCAGTATCATGCGCGCGGCAGTGTCGGAGACCGCCAGAAACGCCGCGCCAAAAAGAAACGAGGCGGGCAACAGCACTCGATGGTCCGCCCCGAGCTTCAGGCGCAGCGCATGCGGCACAATCAACCCGACAAAGCCGATCGGGCCCGTAATCGCGGTCACCAACCCCGTCAGGATAGAGATCGCCAGATACCCGCCCCACATCGCCCGCTGCGTGGGCACCCCCCGCGCCGCCGCCCAATCCTCCCCCACCGCGAGTAAGTTCCAATCGCGCGCCCGCCACAGTAACCAAACCAACACGGGAAACAAGAGGACGGCCAACCAAAGCAAAGTCCGGTACTCCACCGTATCAATACCGCCCATCAGCCAACGCACGATCACCAACGACTTCCCAAAACTCGTAATACTTTGCAAAAACAGAATCAGCGCCAAACAGATACTATTCAAAGTAACTCCCGTGAGTAACAACGTGAAACTCGACAAGCGCCCACTATCGCCGGCCAGCAGCACCTGGCCCACCGTCGCGGATAAAGCGCCCAAAAAGCCCGCCAGCCACACCCCGTTGAATTGCCCCGCTTCGCCCCAGCCCAGGCAGATGGCGGCGACGGCCCCCAAGGACGCCCCACTCGCCACGCCCAATGTATACGGCGTCGCCAAGGCGTCACGCAGCAAGGCCTGGCACATCACGCCCGCCACCGCCAACGCCCCGCCGGCCAGCAGACCCAACAACACCCGCGGCAGCCGGATGTCGAAGATAATCTCCCGATGCGGCGACACCCCAGCCCAAGCCTGCGCCAAAGATACATTCGCTGACCCTACCAACGGCAATAGCAACCCACTCACCGCCGCCGCCGCTAAACCGACCCACAGCCACCGCGACTTACTCATACAAAATCACCGGACGCGCCGCGCGATTCTGCTGAATCACCGCATCCACGCCAAACACTTCTTTCAGACACCGCTGATGCAGCACCTCGGCCGGCGTGCCATCCGCCACTAAGCGCCCCTGATGCAGTAACAGGATCCGGTCGGCATGCGCCGCAGCCAGATTCAGGTCATGCGTCACCGCGATCACCAGCATCTTCTCTTCGCGCGGCAAGCGAGCCAGCAATCGGTAAAGCGCCACTTGGTGTGACAAGTCCAGAAACGCCGATGGCTCATCGAGCAACAAAACCTTCGGCGTCTGCGCCAACGCCGCCGCCAGAATCACTCGCTGGCGCTCGCCGCCGGAGAGCGAACCGAATTCCCGGCAGCGGTAATTGCTCGCGTCAGTCAATTCCATCGCCCGTTGCGCCGCCAGTAAGTCCGCCGGCGACTCCTGCCAACCCCGCCCATGCGGCGTCCGCCCCATCAACACGATCTCTTCCGCGCTAAACGGAAAGTTGATCTGCACGTTCTGCGGCAGGAAGGAGACTTCCCGCGCAAACTCCCGCCGTGGCCATTGGCTCACCCCGCAGCCCTGATATTCGCACTTGCCCTCACTGGCACGCTTCAAACCCGCCAGAATGCTCAGCAAAGTCGACTTCCCCGCTCCATTCGGACCCAACACGGCCACAAACTCCGGTCGCGTAAACTCGGCCGATACCTCGGCCAACACCGTCGCGGAGCCATAGCGCATGCCGGCCTGAACAAGGCGAAAGATCATCGAAACATCTTCTCGAATTCCCGCGCCGCATCTACCACCCGCGGCCCCGGCACCACATAGATATCGGAGGCCACGGCAAAAATGCGCCCCTGCTTGACTGCATTTACTTGCGGGAGCTTCGAATACAGTGTCCGCACCGCCGTCAGATGCCCGGGGGCCACGCCGTCGGTATCGGCCATATCGCCCATATCGATAATCACATCCGGTTGCCGCGCCAGGATCTCTTCGGTAGAGATCTGTAAGTAGGAGATATTGGCCGTCGCAAAGATATTCTCGCCACCGGCCAAGGAGATCAGCTCATTCAAAAACGAATCGCGCCCCACCACCACCAACCCACTCAATTGTCCCGGATTGCGGCCCACCACAAACATCGCCTTCCGCTTCGGCCGCCCCTGATTGCGTTGCCGGACCTTCTCGAGCTCCTGCCGCATCCGGCTCACCAACGGCGTCGCCCGCGACGGATCACCCATGGCTTTCGCAATCGCCACGATAGAGCGCTCAATGGCCGCCAGGTTCTGCCGTTCAATGGCGGCAAAGCGCACGCCAGAAAGATTGACCTTGGTGGTAGACGGGTCGCCGATCAGCAGATCCGGCTTCAAGGCCGCGATCGCTTCCAAACTCGGCTTCAGATAGTCGCCAACCTGGGTCTTCTTGCGCGCTTCGGGCGGATAATGGCAATACTTAGTCA
This sequence comes from Bryobacterales bacterium, assembly GCA_038215525.1. Taxonomy (GTDB): domain Bacteria; phylum Acidobacteriota; class Terriglobia; order Bryobacterales; family Bryobacteraceae; genus JALHNI01. Next base: position 9,851 of record JBBQQS010000097.1, on the reverse strand, counting down.
CGCCCACGATCCGGTCGCCCCATCCCAACGCATACAGCATTTCGGTCGCGCTCGGAGCCAGCGACACCACTCGCTGCTGCGCCAGTAAGTGGCTCGCCGCCAGAAAAAGAACTAGCGCGCGCATAGAAATTGCTCCTCAAATAACTCTAAGTTGGCGTGCTGGCCGAACCACCGTGCAAGCCCATCGTAAGCCTCGTCCTTAGTGGGCATCCCGGCCACGGGGCGGTCGAGTAACTCACTCAGTAACTCCCGATCTTCCAAAGCGCCATGCAGATAAGTCCCGATAACATTACGCTGACAAGCCCCCTCGGCCCGGCCTTCAATCGTTGCGAAAGGCGCGCAACGCGACACGCTCTCGCCCATGTGGATCTCATAGGAGTCGAACTCGAGGCCTGAAGCCGACACAGCACGGACGGTGCGCGTGGTCTTCTCCGCCGCCATCATCGTATCGACGGGCAACAAGCCCAAGCCTTCGCCAAACTCGATCTCGGAGTCCGCGCGCAACGGATCGGCAATTGTCTTCCCCAGCATCTGATAGCCGCCGCAAATGCCGATCACCCGCGCACCCTGCCGGTGTTGCTCCAGAATCCAGTGGTCCAGCCCTTGCCCCCGCAGCCAAGCCAGATCCGGCAAAGTGCTCTTCGTCCCGGGCAGAATGATCGTGGCGAATTGGCGATTCACCGGCCGCGTGATCCAAGCCGCCTCCGGCATTAACCGGAAGTCCGTCAGGTTTGAAATGCGCGGCAGCTTGATGATCGCCACGTCGCTCTCCGTAGCCGCGCGCTCTTCGATCGACACCCCGTCCTCTTCGTCGATGGTGAATTCTTTCAAATAAGGAAACACGCCCAAACAAGGCTTGCCGGACCGTTGCTCCAGGATTGGGACGCCGTCCTCAAACAAGCTCGCGTCGCCCCGAAACCGGTTCACCGCAAACGCCCGCACCAAATCCCGCTCCCACGGCTCCAGCAGACCGATCGTCCCGATGATCGAGGCGAAGATACCGCCGCGGTCAATATCGGAAACCAGCAGCGCCGGCGCTCCCACGGCCCGCGCCAGGTTCAAGTTCACCAAGTCCCGCGACTTCAAATTCAGCTCGGCAATACTGCCCGCGCCTTCCATCACCACATAGTCGAAGCGCGCCGCCAACCGCTCATAAGCCTTCATCACTTCGGCAAAGAGATAGTCAAAATGCGTGTAATAGTCGCGCGCCGAAAGGTTGCGCCACACTTGCCCATGCAGCACCACTTGGCTGCCCATATCGGAAGTGGGCTTCAGCAGGATGGGGTTAAAGTCCGGGTGCGGCTCCAGCCCGCAAGCTTCGGCCTGCGCCACCTGGGCCCGCCCAATCTCACCGCCGCCGGGGCAAGGAAAAGAGTTATTCGACATGTTCTGCGCCTTAAACGGCGCGACACGGAAGCCGCGTTGGCGAAGGTGGCGGCAAATGGCCGTCGTCATCCAGCTCTTGCCGGCGTGCGACGTCGTGCCGCCGATCATGAGCGGTATGGCTGGCAAGTTCCCCCTCGGAACAGACCCAACAAGCGTTTACGGGACCGGTCTCCTGACTCGCGGCTCGCCATTCGTTTCGCTCACCTTCCCAGCCCCGGTTTTTGGAAAAATTGGGGACCAGTGGTTTCGCGAGGCGGTTTGCAACAAGGCCGCATACAGTTGCGGGGCAGCGACGGATTCTCACCGTCTTCCCGAACATCCCAACGCGGATCGGCGTTTGATGAACCCTTTGAGTCTAGCAGCGATTGCTAACGCGGTCTTGGCTTGGCGCGCATCTACACCACTAGATGCGGGGCGTTAAAAAAGAGAATTTGCCTTCCAAGGTCTGCCTGGTATGCGGTCGGCCCTTTGTGTGGCGCAAGCGCTGGGAGCGGGATTGGGCGCAGGTGCTCTACTGCAGTGAACGCTGCCGCCGGAACAAGAAGGCCCCCCATGCGTCGTGACTTTGCCTCGCGCGCCGACCTCACAACGTATCTGCGCCAGCAGTTCCCCGACGCCGTGGGAGTGGCGTCGCCCCAGGAAGGGGGCCGCCGCGCCGCCCTGGCAAAGTTGGCCGACATCCAGCCCGCCACTTACGGCAAGAGCCGCAATTACCTCAACGGCGCGGTCACCCGCCTTTCGCCCTATATCCGCCACGGCGTGCTCACCCTGGCCGAAGTGCGTGACTTCGCCTTGCGCCGCGTGGCAAACGCCACCGAAGCCACTAAGTTCGTCACCGAACTCGCTTGGCGTGACTACTGGCAGCGGCTTTACGCCCTCTGGGGTCAGGGCATTCACCAGGATCGCGAAGCCTACAAGACCGGCCATACCAAATACGCCCAAGACCTGCCAGACGATATTCGTGGCGCTCGCACCGGGCTCGCCTGCATGGATGCCTTCGTCGAGGAATTGCACACCACGGGCTATCTGCACAATCACGCCCGCATGTGGATGGCGGCCTACGTCGTCCACTTCCGCCGGGTGCGCTGGCAGGCGGGCGCCAACTGGTTTCTTGAGCACTTACTCGACGGCGACCCGGCCAGCAATCACCTCTCCTGGCAGTGGGTAGCCAGCACTTTCTCTCACCGGCCATACTTCTTCAACCGGGAGAATTTAGAAACTTACACCCAAGGCACTTACTGCCGCCGCTGCCCTCAGCGCGGCCACTGCGACTTTGAAGGATCTTACAATGAACTCAGCCAGCGGCTCTTCGCCATTACTCTGGATACATGAAGACTGCCTGAGCTCCACGGCGCCCCCGTTCGCGCAGTTTCCCCAAGCCCCGGCAATTTGGGTTTGGGATGATGCGCACTTACTCGCAGAGCGCTGGAGTCTCAAGCGGATTCAATTCGTTTATGAGTGCCTGCTGGAGTTACCCGTCGAGATCGAGCGCGGTGATCCGGTGGCCGTGCTGACGGCGATGGCCGCGAGTTTGGGTGCGGACCGGATCGTTACGGCAAAGTCCCCATCGCCACGGTGGGCGGCGATAATTGCCGGGCTTCGTTTGCCGGTGGAGATCCTCGATCCGGTGCCCCTGGTTCAACTCTCCGGCCACGTGGATCTGAAGCGCTTCTCGCGCTACTGGAAGCGGGCGCAATTTTCGGCCTTCTTGCCCACCAGCAGTTAGTGCGTCATCGAGTAGACGATGTAGTTGATCCCGAGGCGATAGGCCAGCATGGTCATCTCCGCCGGATACTCGGGCAAATCGGCGTGTTCCCAGGCGTCGCCCACGTCCATGTTGAAGTTGATCGCCACCAGCATCCGGCCCCGCTCGTCGTAAATGGCGCGCCAAATTGGCGGCACGGCTTGCGGCTGTACGACAGTCTGCCCGCCCGGCCCGCGCCGCAGGTGCCGCAAGCCGGGGATGGTGGTGCGCACCTCGATGCTGTAGGCCACACGCATCACGGCGTCGTCCAATTCAATGTTGACAATCGGGAAATCCGGAAACAGCTCCCCCATCGAATGACGAAACGCCTCCCAGTCGGAGGGGCCGTGGAAGTCGTCCACCACCAGGAAGCCGCCGCGCCGCAGATAGTTGCGGAGACGGTCCATCTCCGGCTTGCTGATGTCCCAATAGGCGGCTTGCGTCGCGTAGATCCAGGGATAGTTAAAGATGCGATCGTCGGTAAGCGGGACGTGCGTCGGGTCGCCGGTATCGATGCGCGTAAGGCGACGGATGCCCTGGGTAAAGTGGGCGTCGGCTTCGGGCCAATCCTGCTCCCACCAGCCGCGGCCACCGCCAGAGCCACGCCCGAATGGCCGGCGGACGCTCGGGTGGTCTCGATACTCCATGCGCACGAATTTGAACTCCGCCGGCGCGCCTTCATCGCTGGCGGCTGCCGCGAGGAGCGCGAGCGCCACCACCGCGGCCAGAATCTTGGCCATCGCTCATTGTATGATTCCCTCAGCCATGCGTTTTCTCTTACTTTTCGTGCTCCTGTTGCCGGTGTGGCCGGCGGACTACGCGCGCGACGTCGCGCCGTTGCTCAAACGGCGCTGTTATGGCTGCCACGGACCCGCCCTCCAGATGAGCCACCTCCGGCTCGACCAGCGCGCGAACCTGCTCGCTGGCGGCGAAAGCGGCGTGCCCGCCATCGAGCCCGGCCATGCCGACAAGAGTCTATTGATCCGCTATGTTTCGGGCACCGACCCCAAGTTGATCATGCCGCCGAAGGGCGCGCGCCTAACCGCTGAGGAAGTGGACTTACTCAAGGCCTGGATCAACGAAGGCGCCATCTGGCCCGGCGCGGCGGAAGTCATCACGGAGACAATCGATAAGCGCGCGAGTCATTGGGCCTTTCAGCCGGTAGTTCGCCCGGCTATTCCCGCCGTGAAGAATCGGGCTTGGGTGCGCAACCCGATCGATGCCTTTGTCTTGTCCAAGCTCGAGCAGAAAGGCTGGTTACCGAATCCAGCCGCCGCCCCACCTGACTTACTCCGCCGCTTGTATCTTGACTTACTCGGCCTCCCCCCTACCATCGCCGAGCAGGATACCTTCCGTGGCGACTTCGACCAGGAGGTTACCCGCTTACTCGCCCGGCACGAATACGGCGAGCGCTGGGCGCGCCATTGGCTCGACGTCGTACGCTACGCGGACACCAATGGCTACGAGCGCGATGCCATCAAGCCCTCGGTATACCGCTACCGCGACTACGTCATCCGCGCCTTCAACCGGGACAAACCTTTCGACCGTTTCCTGACCGAGCAGCTAGCCGGTGACGAGTTGCCGGACGCCAATGCCGACACCATGACCGCCACCGGCTACCATCGCCTCGGCCCCTGGGACGATGAGCCGGCCGACCCCGCCGAAGACCGTTTCGACCAATTGGACGATATGGTCAGCACGACGTCCCAGGCCTTTCTCGGCTTAACCCTTGGCTGCGCCAGCTGCCACAACCATAAGTTCGAGCCGCTGTCGACCCGCGATTACTACAGCATGGTGGCAACTTTCAATGGCCTCGTCCGGCCCCGCAACGGACGCACCGAGCTCGACCGTCCCGTCGGCCCCTGGTCCGCCGTCGACCGCTTTAACGCCCGCGAGAAGGAGATCGACGGCCTGCGCGACGCCGCCCGTCGCGAGTGGCTCGCCGGTACCGGCAGTCAACTGCCGCCCGAGGCGTTGCAGGCCTTCCGCACGCTGAGCAAGGATCGCACCGAAGCCCAAAAGAAGCTCGTCCGCGACCATACCAAAGCCCTCGATGCTGAGTTACTAAAGCTGCCGATAGAGCAACGCGTAGCGGAGCTGAAACAGCAAACGCCGGACCTCGACCGCGCCTATATCCTCGAAGAGCGCACCCCGCCCACCACGCACATTCTGATTCGGGGCAAAGCCGGGTCCCCTGGCCCGGAAGTGCAGCCCGTACCGCCCAAGTTACTCGCCGCCGGATATGTCACGCCCTCGCCCACCGAACGCACCAGCGGCCGCCGCTTGGCCCTCGCCCAGTGGATGACCCAGCGCCAGAATCCACTTACCGCCCGCGTCATCGTCAATCGCGTCTGGCAATGGCATTTTGGCGAAGGCCTGGTCCGCACGCCCAGTGACTTTGGCGTCATGGGCGCCAAGCCTACTCATCCAGAGTTACTCGATTGGCTGGCCGCATGGTTTATGGAAAATGGCTGGAGCTTGAAGAAACTCCACGCGCTCATCCTCTCGAGCAACACCTACCGCATGGCCAAGTCTTCGAATCCTAAGTATGCGCAGGAAGATCCAGAAAATCGGCTCCTGTGGCGCGTGCCCTATCGCCGGCTCCAGGCCGAAGCCATGCTCGATTCGATACTGGCCGCCAGTGGAAAGCTCAATCGGCAGATGTATGGCCCGCAGGTCTATCCCGAAATTCAGAAAGAGGCGCTCGAAGGGTCTAGCGACCCCGACAAGATCTGGGAGCCCTTCGACGAGCCCAAAGCCTCGCGCCGCGCGATCTACCTGGTCGTCAAGCGCTCGCTGATGGTGCCGCTGATGGAGGTGCTTGACCTTTGCGACACCACCCGCAGCGCCCCCCAGCGCCAGACGACTTCCGTGGCTCCGCAGGCTTTGCAGCTCTTCAATGGCGCCTTTGTCAATCGCCAGGCCCAGGCGCTCGCCGAACGTTTACGGCGCGAGGCGGGGCCGGATTCAGCCGAACAAATCACCCTCGCCTATCGACTTACTTTGGCCCGCACGCCTACGACGGCCGAACTGGCTGCGATGTCCGCGTTCTTGAAAGAGCAGTCCTTGGCGGAGCTATGCCGCGTCCTATTTAACTTAAATGAGTTTGCCTATGCCAACTAATAAAAGCCGCCGCGACTTTCTGTGGCAAACCGGCGGCGGCTTTGCCGGCGTAGCACTGACTCATTTACTGACTGAGGATCGCTTCTGGAAAGTAGAAGCCGCCTCCCGCCCGCCGCATTTTGCCGCCAAGGCCAAACGCGCCGTATTTCTATTTATGAATGGCGCGCCCAGCCAGGTGGATACGTTCGACCCCAAGCCGGAACTTACCAAGCGCAATGGCCAGGCGTATCAAGGCGCCTTGGCCGTGGGCTCCAACGGACGCCCCGTCGGCTACCTGATGCAATCGCCCTTCGCCTTCGCGCCCCGCGGCCAAAGCGGTCTCCCCATCAGTGACTTATTCCCGCATACCGCCCGCTTTGCCGATGACCTCTGCGTCATCCGCTCCATGTACACCGACACCGCCGCCCACGCCTCCGGCTGTCTGCAGATGAACACCGGCAGTATCTTCCTTGGCAAGCCCAGCATGGGCGCTTGGGTCACTTACGGTTTAGGCGCGGAGAACGAAAGCCTGCCCGCCTTTGTCGTCATCACCGACCCGCGCGGCGGCCCCATCGGCAGCGCCTCCAACTGGACCGCCGGTTACATGCCCGCCGCTTACCAGGGCACGCTCTTCCGCGCTACCGGCGCACCCCTGCTCGACCTCCGCCCGCCCGTCGACGACCGCACCCAGCGCCGCTCGCTCGGCCTCTTGAAAGAATTGAACGAACAGCACCGCACCCGCTATCCCGACGACACCGAGCTTTCGGCGCGCATCCAATCCTACGAACTCGCTTACCGCATGCAAACCGAAGCCGCCGCCACCGTCGACTTGTCGGTTGAAAGCGAAGCCACCCGCCGCCGCTACGGCCTCGACGAAGCCGTCACCGCCGACTTCGGCAAGAAATGCCTTATCACCCGCCGTTTGCTCGAAAAGGGCGTGCGCTTCGTCCAGCTTTACTCCGGCGGCGGCCACATCGAAGACACCTGGGATGGCCATAACGACTGCATCACCAACCATCGCCTCCACGCCAAAGAGACCGACCGGCCCATCGCCGCCCTGATGGAAGACCTCAAGGCCACCGGCCTCTGGGACGAAACCCTCTTGATCTGGGGCGGTGAGTTTGGCCGCACCCCCACCAGCGAAGGCATCGGCAAGCCCGGGCGCGACCATGACTGGCACGGCTTCTCCATGTGGCTCGCCGGCGCCGGCGTCAAGGGTGGGCAAGCCATCGGAGCCACCGACGAACTCGGCTTCGCCGCTGTCGAGGACCGCGTCCACGTTTCGGACCTACACGCGACCATCCTGCACTTACTCGGCTTCGACCACACACGCCTCAGCTGGTTCTACTCCGGCATGAACCAACGCCTCACCGGCGTGCGCGGCGAGGTGGTGAGGAAGGTGCTGGCGTAAACTGGAATTTCCTTCCAGTGTCTCCAACCCTAAAAGTCATCGCCGCGTCATTGATCTGGTCCGGTTCCTGGCTCGCCGGCCGCATCGTGGCGCAGCAGGCGCTGGCGCCCTTGCACGCCGCCAGTTGGCGATTCTTGTTCGGCGCCTTGGGGCTGGCCATCCTCCTGCTGATCCGCCGCGAGCCCATCCCCCGCCGGCAAGTCTGGGTCCCGATGGCCGTCATGGCAATGTTCGGCATCGTCCTCTACAACGTCTGCTTCTTCTACGGGCTGCGCTTCATCCCCGCCGGCCGCGCTTCGCTAATCGTCGCCACTAACCCGTCCATGCTTCTACTCGCCAGCGCCTTCATGGGCGAACGGCTCACCGGGCGGCGGATTCTGGCGGTGCTCGTGGCGTTCACGGGTGCCTTTCTCGCGCTCACGCAAGGCCGATTTGCGGCCTTCTTCTCCGGCGGCGTGGGCTTCGGCGACTTGGTGATTTGCGGCTGTGTAATTGGCTGGAGCGTCTACACCCTGGCCGGCCGCCCCGCCATCGCCGGGTCGAGCCCGCTAGCCGCCACGGCGTACTCCACGCTTCTCGGCACTGCCATCATCTGGCTGCTCGACGCGGCTCTCTCCCCCGCTTCGCCGCTTGGCGATTGGCCGCTCAAGGTCTGGCTGGCGCTCGCCTTCCTGGGCGTGATGGGCACATCGCTCGCCTTCCTTTGGTACATGGATGCGGTCTACGCCCTGGGCCCGGCCCGTGCCGGCGCCTACCTCAACCTGGTGCCGGTCTTCGCCGTAGTGATGAGCGCCTGGTTCTTGGGCGAAGCGGTCACCGGCTGGACCATCGCCGCGGCCGTCCTAGTGCCGGCAGGTATCTGGCTAATGAATTCCTAGCCTCACTTCTCCAGTAGAAAATTGCCCACCACCATCGAGTCAATCCCACTCGAATAAAAGCTCCGCACCGCGTCTCGCGGACTGCAAACAATCGGGTCCCCGAATAAGTTAAAGGACGTGTTGTAGAGCACCGGCAAACCTAACTTCTGCCCTGCCTCCAGCAACAGCCGATGATACAGCGGATTCTCTCCCGCCCTTACCGCATGTAAGCGAATCCAGCCGTCACCCAAAATCGCACTGGCAAAGCGCTCCCGGTAAGCCGGCTTCACCCGGCTCATCGTCGCCAGATGCTTCGCATTCTCGCCCACCTCAAAATACTCGCCCGCCAACTCCACTGGCACCGACGCAGCAAACTTCCGGAAACTCTCGCGATGCTTAATGTACTGGTTCAAATTCTCCGACGCATAAGGATCCGCCGGCGACGCCAGAATACTCCGGTAACCTAAAGCCCGCGGCCCAAACTCCATCCGCCCCTGCATCCACGCTACGATCTTATTCTCAGCCAACTGCCCCACCACACTGCCGACCATCTCATTCGTCGTGCCTAGTAAGCGGAAACCCAACTTACAGTTTTCGACCACCTTCTTGATCTCTTCCGCCGTGTAACTCGTCCCCAACGCGAGCGTCGGAAAAGCAATCCGCCGCGTCTCGCGCAACACCTCGTGCCAAGCATGCGCCGCCGCGCCCAGCGCCGTCCCCGCATTCCCCGCCGCCGGCTGCACAAACACCCGCTTCCAATGGCCACTATTCTCCAGCGCCGCCACTAACATCGCGTTGTGAAACAAGCCGCCCGCCAGGCACAAATTCTCGCCCTGCCCGGCCAGCCGAATCACGGTCTCTTCCACCACCCGCTGCAACGACGCGGCCACGTCCTTCGGCTCGTGCCCCGCCAATTGCTCCAGCTTAGTAAGATCCAGCCGTGCCCAAGTCCCTTCGCTCGATTCGATCATCCCCGCGAGTACGTCCCGATAGCGCGGCTCACCCGCCGCCGACATCCACTGCACCTTATGTTCATCCGCATTCGGTGTAAAGCCCAGCAAGCGCGTCACCCGGCTGTAGAGTTCGCCCAAGGAATCCGGGAAGATCGCCTCTTCCTTCAAGGTCACCGTCGTACCGGACGCATTCCACAAAGCGCCGCAGCGAGAGTCACCCTTGCGGTCCAACGTAAGCACCGTGGCCTGGTCAAAGCCCGATAGATAATAGGCCGACGCCGCATGCGCCCGGTGATGCTCCACCAGCGCGATTCTCGCGCGCGGAAACCGCTCCCGCAGCTCGATGTGAAACTGAGTATTAAAGGGCTTTGCGATCGCCACCCAGCCGATGTCATTCG
>JBBQQS010000096.1:0-13020 GCA_038215525.1 Bryobacterales bacterium | reverse complement strand
TGCGCTCGCTGTCGCCATATGACTGGCCAGCGATTGCCGAGAGCGTCCGCAAGACGAGCCGGGTGATGGTGGCGCACGAAGACACGAAGAGTTGGGGCTTCGGCGCCGAAATCGTGGCTCGCATCGCCGACGAACTCTTCTGCGACTTAGACGCCCCGGTGGGTCGCGTGGCGGCGATGGACACTTGGGTGGCGTACCACCCAACGCTCGAGAATGCGATCCTGCCACAGGTGGACGACGTGGTCCGCGAGGGCGAGCGGTTGTTACGGTTCTAGCCTGCCTACCGCCGGCTGGCCGGGGGCACGAGAAAGTTAGTTTAGTTTCTCGTGGCAGGTGGCGCAGTCGTTTGAAGCCTTATTCTTCTGGTGGCAAGTCATGCACGCGCCCATGTTGGTTTCTACTTCTCGCTTCAATACGTCGCGCTCGGCCACGGGGCCGTGGCAGGTTTCGCACTTGGCGCCGGCGTCGGTGTGGACTTTGTGGCTAAAGAAGACAAAACCCGGGATCTGATAAACGCGATTCCAAGGTACGGGTTTCTTGGCCGCGTGAAACTCGGTGAGTTTCTGGATATGCGGCGATTCTTTCTTGATAGCAATGTGGCAGGACATGCATTTCTTGGTTTCCGGAATCGTCGCTTGCTCGCCGGGGGCGGGCATCGTGTGGCACTCGGCGCACTTGAGTAACGCAGTTTCGGAGTGCGTCTTATGGGAGAAGGGAAGGGGTTGGTCAGCGGTCAATAACAGAAGTAACAGCCAATTCATAACGACTGGGTCCTCATCTGGTTAGCGAGATACTCACTGGCGCGCATCGTTAGCGCCAGCATGGTGAGGGTAGGGTTCTGCGCGCCGCCGGAGACAAAGCAGGACCCATCGGTGACGAATAAATTCTTCACGTCGTGTGACTGGTTATGCGCATTGAGGACGCTGGTTTTGGGGTCGCTGCCCATCCGGCAGGTGCCTAATTCGTGGATGCTTTCCCCGGGAGGCACCATTTGCCAATGTTTGGTAAGCACTTCGAAGCCGGCCGACTTACACAGCTCTTCCATCGTATTCGCCGCGTCCTTGGCCATGGCGAATTCATTGTCGGTGTATTTTTGGTGAATATGCAGCACGGGGATGCCCCAGGCGTCCTTCACGTTGCGGTTGATGCGGACGTGGTGCTCTTTGCGGGGCAGCACTTCGCCCATGGTGGTCATATTGAAGCCGGCGCCGCGGAGCTCGGCTAACTGCTTCCACATGGCTTCGCCGTAAGTGGGAAGTAAGTGGGACCCAGGCGTGCCGCCGGAGCCGAAATCGAGGGCGTAGCCGCGGATGAAGTCCTTACTTTTTTCCTTCAGGTTACGGAAGCGCACGATGTAGCCGCCGCCACCCATCAGGCCGCGCGGAGCGTTGCCGCCCTTGGCCTCCGGCACGATGGCTTGCACGGTGCCCTTTACATAGAATTGATCGAACAAGTACTGGCCGAGTACGCCGCTGGAATTGGCGATACCGCTATTGAGTAAGATGCGCGTGGTTTCGAGACAGGAGGCGCCGAGATACAAAGCCTTCCCGACCGGCACGTAGTATTCGCGCTTCGACAAACGGTCGACGAAATTAACGCCGGCGGCTTTGCCGGTATTCTTGTCGAGAGCGACCTCACGCACGACGGCATTCGGGACAATTTGTAAGTTACCGGTGGCGATGGCCTCTGGCAGGAGTAAGTTGAGGGAACTGGCGAGCGTGCCTTGCGAACGGCGCTGCTTGGTGGTGGGGACGCCGACTCTTTTGCAGGCGGCCTCGAAACGTTTGACGGATTCCGAGTCCTTCGTTTCGTCTAAAGTAACATTGCCGTCGGGTAATTGCGGAAAGCCTTCCTTGCGGCCAGACACATGAAAGATGGGTTCGACGCGTTCGTAGTAGGGAGCGAGATCGGAGTATTGGATGGGCCAGTTATCGCCGAAGCCGTCGTGGTCTTTGGCTTTGAATTCGTAATCGGACAGACGCCAACTGGCGCGCCCCCAGAGGAGAGTTTTGCCGCCCATCATGCGGACGCGGACCCAATAGTAAGGGTCGCCGGGATCGTAGGTATAGGGATTCTCGCGCTCGTCGGCCCAGGCGTTGGCGCTGAACTCCGAGGCTTGGGTGACATGCGGAAAACGGCCCGGTTCGCCGAAGCCGCGGAAGGGCAAGTCATAGACGTTACGAAGCACGCGGCTCTTGTCGAGTTCAACATGGGGGCCGGCGTCGAGCATCAGGCACTTGATGCCGAGTTTCGTCAAAGTGTAGGCGGCCATGCCGCCGGTAGCGCCGGAACCGATGATGAGAACGTCGTGGTCGGATTTACGAAACATGGCTCCTTTCCGATGGTATCAAAAGCTCCGGGCTGCCTCCTGGAATAACCGGGCGGCCAAAGTGGATAGACCAGTAAAGCCCATGTCTCATACCTCCACCCTGGTTGCGCTCGTCGAAATGAATCAACGCTGGCTGCGGCAGGCCTTGGACTTGCTGGCGAACGTCGACAATCAGAGCTTCTCGGCTTCGCCAGCCGGCTTGACGCCGCACCGCTTTTGCAGCCATTTGCGGCATATCCTTGAGTTCTATGAGTGTTTCCTTGAAATATTGGAGTCGACGCACATCGATTACGATCGCCGAAGGCGGGATTTGAGCGTCGAAAGGAGCCCCGCGGCCGCAGCGACGCGCATTCGCTGGCTGCTGGACCGCCTGGATTCGGAACCCGCCCTGGGCTCCGACCGCGTGCTGTTCGTGCGGGCGGAAGATGCCGAGGGGCTGGGCTTGGACGACCCTTACCTGATGTCGAGTGTGGCGCGTGAGTTGATGACTCTGAGCAGCCACACGGTCCACCACTTCGCCTTGATTGCGATGACGTTGCGGGCACATGGCCTCACGCTGGAGGCGGATTTTGGCATGGCTCCCTCCACCTTGCGGCACCGCGATCAGTGTCAGGCGAAGGCGCTGGTAGCCGCCGGGGGCTAAGCTGCTTTCCACCCGAACGTGGTCCCGAAGGCAATGGTCCAGAAGGCAATGGTCCAGAAGGCAATGGTGGCTCGCGGCGTATGCCGCAGCCATGGCCGCTTCCACGATAATGCGATGGAAGAGCCTGCCCAATGGCGAGCTTGATGGAAAGCAGATGGCCGATGTGGGCCTCCGCTTCGCCTACTACGATTCGAATCCGCACTCGACATTGCCGGTGTTACTGTTGATTCACGGGAGTCCGGGATCAAGCGAGGTCGTGCGTGACTTGGCCGCGATGCTCAAGGACGAGTTCCGCGTGGTGGCGCCCGATCTTCCGGGCTTCGGCGCATCGTCCCGCGACATTCCCGACTATTCCTTTCACGCGCACGCGCGCTACCTGGTGAAGCTGCTGGACCGGTTGCACATCCGCAAGCTCCACGCGGCGGGTTTCAGCATGGGCGGTGGAGTAGTGCTCTCGTTGGTGGGCCTTGCTCCCGAACGGGTGTGTTCCGTGGAGATGATTTCCGCGCTCGGCGTTCAGGAGCATGAATTGACCGGCAGTTACTGGGCCAACCACGCGTTGCATGGCGCCCAGTTGTTGATCTTGCTGGGGGCGAAGTACGCCATGCCGCACTTTGGCCTTTTGGATGGGGATTTGAGCGTGGAGTACGCGCGGAACTGCTACGATTCCGATCAGCGGCCGCTGCGCCAAATTCTGGCTAAGTATCGCGGGCCCATGCTGATCTTACACGGGGAATACGATTTCAACGTTCCTCCGGCGGCGGCAAAGGAACACCACCGCCTGGTTCCGAGGAGCCAGTTGGTGGTGCTCAATTCGAACCACTTCATGATCTTTCAGCAGCCCGAAATTCTGGCTGGGCCGCTGAAGGAGTTCCTGCGCCGCCTCAAGAATTCATGCGGGAGCTAAGGAACGAACCGAGGAAGGGAAGCTCCCCACGGTGCATGACAAGCACCGCCGCCGAGCAAACGAGCACCACCACCGCCAGCGCGAAGAGTTCGCCGCGATCGTCGACAGCGGGTAAAGTAATGCCGAGCTTCGTCAGGTGGGAGACGATGGCGCCCGAAATGACACCGAGGGAAAGGACCGCCCCGTAGGCAACCGTGGCGGGCACCAGCATCAGCACGGCCGCGATCAACTCCGCCACGCCGGATCCAATGCGCCCCCACGGTTCGAGCCCCAGCGTGGAGAAGATATAGACCGACTCTTTGGCGCCGGTGAACTTGAAGAAGAGGGTCTGCAAGAGAATGACGGCGGTGACGCCGCGCAGAATCCAGCTGATCGTCAGGAAGGTCTTACTGTGCTCCATAAATGGACTCCTTATGGTATTCGGCGAAGGACGCGGCCTCGGCACGGCCGAGGTAGCGTTCGAGTAGTTTGGGCTCGGTCCTAGTGAGATCGACGACGATCAATCCATCGAGGACGCCGGAAAATTCCTTATCGACGCTAAAGGCGAGCAATTTCCCGCCCAGCTTCAGGTACTGGCGCAGCAGGATGGGGATTCCGGCCTGTCCCGGCTCCAGGTCCGAGATGATGGCGGACAATTCGTCCACGTCGGTGCAATGAGGATCGCGGCGGACCCGGGCCGGTTCGTGGCGCGCGCGAACCAGGCCTATCCACTCGCCGATGCTCGCGCGTTGCTCAAGGAAGGCGAGCATCAGATCTCGCGAAATGGCCTGGTATTGATTGCAAATGCTGACCGGACCGAAGAGTGTCTTGCAATGCGAATGGGCGGCGACGAATTTGCCGATGCCTTTCCAGAGCAACAGCAACGGTGCGAACCCCTTCTGGTATTCGGCGCGGATGAAGGAACGCCCGAGCTCGATCGCGGGTCCCATCGCGGGTCCCATCGCGGTGAGGAAGCGTTGGTCGAAGTGAAACAGGGTACGGGTATAGAGTGCGGACGTGTTTTCCGTCGTCTGTAGCCGGTAGGCGCCAACCACTTCGTGCTTCGCCGCATGCCAGACGAAGAGGTGAAGATAAGCGGCGTCAAACGCGTCCAGATCGAGGGAGTGGCCGGTACCTTCGCCCGCCTGGCGAAACGTAACTTCGCGCAGCCGCCCGATCTCGCGCAACACTTGCGGAATCTGCCCCGCCGGGGCCAGATAGACACTCAGGTCGCCGGCGCTGTCGAGCCGTGCCGCCGACGGGAGTTGGCCGACTTCCTGGGCCAGTGCTGCGCGCGGGGCTGCCGCGACGATGGGCTCAATCGCGGTGCGCGGGCGCCGGCCGAAAACTCGCGTATTGGGTTTAAACGTTGGCCGGTTGGCGAGCAAGTAGGTGCGCCAGTGAAGATATGCAATCCCGTCGGCATCGGAGGGCATGGCGGCGAGCTTGGAGCAGGGAACGGCATGCCCCACCCGCAACTCGACTTGGCGCCGTTTCTTGTTGAACAACTCGCGCGCCAGGAGCGCGGTGCGCAGGCTTGGATGCAACCAACCCGCGGCGTGAAACGAGGGGCTATTGGCGCCGGGCACGAAGACGGGCACTACCGCCGGGGTCGCGCCGGTCTTCGACGCCAGGCGGATCATGCGGACGACGGCGGCGTTCCATGGGGGGTCAACCGAAGCCCGCTCTCGCCAGTGGAAATGCGAGACGGCACCGGCAGGAAACACGATGAGGGGTCCCCCCTCGTTCAGGAAGCGGACGGCGCGCCGGAGGCCGCCGACATTGGCGCGGGCGGACCCGCCGAGCACGTCGACCGGAATCAGTAGGTCGCGCAATTCGGGAATCCGCTGCAGGACATCGTTGGCGAGAATCTTGACGTCGGTACGGATCTGGCGGACGACGGTGGCCAGGACGACGGCCTCAAGAAGGCCAAAGGGATGATTGGCCACGATGACCGCTGGGCCGGTACGCGGGATGTGCTTCAAATCCGCTGGGCTCGCGGAGAAGGTGACTTCCATGATTTCGAGCAGGCGCTCCCACAAATGCGGCGACCCCTTTTCCGCGCGTACCCGGTCATAGAATCGTTCCGCTTCATCGAAGCCCAGGAACCGGGACGCCGCTCGGCCCAGTGCAGCCGGACAATTGGGCGGCAATAGGGCGGAGATGGCGGTTTGCGCGAGCGGGTCATCCTTAGCTGAATCCCGAAGGGAGGGTTGATCTATTCCCGCCGCGAGAATTTTCTGGGCTCGGCCTGCAGGATCAGCGATGGTCCCTGCCGAGACAGTTGCCCGGGAACAGTGATCGGCTCGGCCACCCAGTCGAGGATTTCTTGACCGAGGGACCGTCCGTCGGATCCCAAGAGGAGCAGCAGGCGGGTACTGCCGGTCGCGTCGCGCACCAGAAAGCCGACGGGCGCGCCGCCGCTCAGGCAGCGCACGGCGCACTCGCGGTGCAACTTGCCTTCGCCCGGATTCATGACGCCCAGGTGGCACTTCGTATCCACGATTTCACAGGTTAGGGTGATAGGGCCGAGATCGATTGACGGCTGGCGGCTGTTTCCTACGCTCGGTTGCAGGTGAAAAGAGGCGGGATCGATCTCGAGCATGTGGTCCGATCCACGGGAAATTAACGCTCCGCGAAGTCGCGCCTGTTCGCCATCATGGCCGCGCACGATCTCCGCAACGCCGAATTTGCCGGGGCCGACCAGCAGGTAGCGTGTGTTACCGGAGAGCAGCATTGGGTAGGGCCAGGCGATCAACTCTCCTTCGTAGTCCCGGTACTGCCCGAGCGCAAAAGCACTAGCCGCGAAAGGGGATTGGGCGAGCGCCAGCACCGCGACGACCAGGAGGGAAATCAGGGCCAGGGCCAGGATGGCACGCCGGACGCTGTGGCGGATGGCGGGCGAAGCCCGCGGCTGGTAGCCGATGTAGAAGAATTCTTTCATTTTGGAGCCGCCTGCACCCACACTCGCCCGTTTATCACTTTCGCGGGAAAGACGGCGACCTGGTCGTGGAAGGGCGGCGGCGAGGCGCCGGTTTCCGGATGATACTGATAGCCGTGCCAAGGACACGTCACGCAGCCGTCGACAATCCGTCCTTCACCCAGCGGACCATGCTGATGGCGGCAGACATTCGAAAGTGCCGACACTTTCCCCTCGTGGCGGAAGACGGCAATCCGTTCGCCGCCCAGTGTGATCACCCGTGCCCGGCTTTCCGGGATGCCGTCGAAGTCGCAGACATCGGTGAAACCGTCCGTGGACGGAGCTTCCCGGTCAGCACGAGCCTCCCGGCGGCTCGCGATGCAGTGCAAGGCGCTAACGGCCGCTAGCCCCAACGCCAGCATGGAAGCCAACACCGGGCTCGTCTCGGACTGCAGGGCGCCCAAGCAGACGTGGGCCACAATCAGGCCGTAGGCCGCGTAGACGGCCATATGCAGCCGCTTCCACGTCGCTGGCGTCTGTTGATGAAGCCAGAAGTCGTGGCTGGTGGCGGCCATCAGAAACAAAATTAGCAAGGCGGCTACGCCCAGCAGTTCAAACGGGAAGTCTGCCACGGAGCGAAACCGGGTGTTGCTGGTGAGCAGGCTCACCAATGGATGGGTGTCGCTGAAGGCATGGAATTGGACTAGCGAAAACACGCCGTGCGCGAGCGCCACCACGAACATGGCGACTCCCAGATGCCGCCGGTTGTACAGGAGCGGTAGGAACTGCGGGTGCAGCCGGCAGAGTGGCCCGATCGCCAGAATTACATGCAGCATCAGCAAAGCCAGGGTTCCCAGGGCCCGAATGAGCAGCGTTTCCGCGGTGGCATTCGGATGCAGCCAGGCACCCAGCCCAACGAAGACGGCCAGATAAGCGACACTGAGGCCCGCCACCACGCCGTCGTAAGTCCGTTTCTGCGGGTTCCAACCGACCGCCGTGTGCGCAACGCTCATCGGAAGGACTCCCATCGGAGCCCGGGATTGGCCGGCGTGGGGGAGCGGCGCGCCATCAGGGAGGCCACTATCAGGGCGGCCACTATCAGGGCGGCGAGCAGAATCGGCAATACCATCCAAATCGACGCGTGCGCCCTGCGCAAGGGCCTGGTCAACGGAGCCACCGTTTGGCCAGCAAGGGCCACCAGACGGCAACCCCCTGAAAGATCATCGCGCGAATGCCCCAGCCGGAACTCCTGGCCGCCGGATCAACCGCCCCGACTCCCCAAGTGACAAAGGCCGCCGCGAATATCAATCCCAGAATCACGTAAAGCGTGGCTGCCCCCAGGATCCACTCCGCCCACACCATCTAGCGTTCACCTCCGTCGATCTACACGGTCGTCCGCACCTAGAAAAGGCTAGGCGCGCTCGAATTTATTCCCGGACCAACGCGCCCATCAACGCGTTCCAGACTAGGGCCCCGATTCTACTTTTATTCTTCTTTCTTTTTCTTTGTTCATAAAGAAAACAAAATAAGACACTTAGCCCTATCCGGGGGCATCCACGCACGCGCATCCCTGGATTTCCTTGCAAATTATAGATTATAAGATACTTAAGTCGACTTTCTCCTTCGGCCCCCAAAAACTCCCGTGGGCCAAAAGGGCGCTAGGTCGTTTGCCTAGCCGCCGGTCACCCGGACCGGCGGTCCGGAAATGGCATCATTGAATCATGACCGAAGCTTCACGCATTGCGGAGCAACTGCGGCGAGCCCTGCGCGGGCCGGCTTGGCAGGGCGATAGCCTGGCGGAGATCCTCGAAGACGTGACCGCCGAGCCGGCGGCCCAGCGGCCCATTCCGGACGCCCACGCGATCCATGCCCTCGCACTCCACGCGGCCACCTGGGCTGCTGGTGCTAGCCTGGTGACTGGGCCGCGGACTAATCTAGATTACTTCGTTCCACCGATCTCCTGGCGACCCACCTCGACGGTATGTCCGATACCGAGTTCGACTTAATCTTTGCCGAAAATACCAAAGTGCTTACCACCTGTTGCACGGCGTCGTGCAGCATCACCTCTACCATGCGGGCCAGATCGCCTTGCTAAAGAAGTTGGTTTAGCGTAAGGCCCCAAAAAGCACGACGGGGCTCGACGAAGCCTCGCCGATCCTTACCACCAACGGCAGGTTCCCGCTACCGGCCGCCGCCGGCATGCGCACGGCGGTTTGTACGAGGCCGATCAATCCGGGCGCGAGCACCGAGTACACGACGGTGGCCGGCCGGCCACCAATAGTGACCATCGGCGCCACCGTTCTCACGGGGACCTCCAACGGCGCTGCCAAGCCCGTCCCCATCGCCGGCATCGTCCGTCCACCGAATCCGGTGGAGAAGAAGATCAGCACATCGTTTGGCCGCGCCGGATTCTCGGGCGAAACCACGCTACCGTTGCCTTTGTGCACCACCGCCAGGTTACCCTCTCGCGTTGTTTGGTGGAAGAAAACCGCGGGCGCCGCCGCCAATACCGTGGTCATCACGGAGGCGCTTTCGCCTGCCGCCGTTCGGACACGTACCGGATGGATACCGGGCGAAAGGTCCACGGGAGCTTGCGCGATCACGTGGTCGGGCTGCACGTCGAGTAGTGGCGCGGCCCGGCCGGCAATCGTCAACGAAGTGCCATTCAATGCCGTCGGAATCCGATTGCCGACCAACCCGGACAGGTCGCCGGAGACCTTGGTCAGGTTGCGCCCAAACACGGTGAAGAGTCCGCCCGGGGCAATCGTCGTCATTTTGGGATCCCACACGGCACTGATTACGGTTTGCGCCACCGGCGGCAGTGCCGGGGCGGCCAGGGCCATGGGCTCACCGGCCTGGAGCTCAAGGGTGGCCTTGTCGGGCGACTGCAGCAGGGCATTCACGCTCCCGGCATCGGCCAGATTGAGGAAAGTGAAGGGTGCGGTCGGCTCCAAGGGGTGGTTCAACACACGCCGTCCCTTGGGATCGGTGACGATCGCCGTGGATGCGGTAAGCGGCGCCGGGTCCAGGACCGCGATGGCGGCGGTCACGTCACCGGTCTGGTCGCGCAAGGTGTGGAAGGCGAGCCGCGTGGGCGTTGACGCGCGGGGCAGGAAGGTAATGCGATCCGTGCCATGCAGCCGGCCACTCAGCCGGCCACTCAGCCGGCCATGGGCCAAGGTGAGCAACTCAAGAGTCACTCCCGCCGGGTTGCGCAGCATCGCGGTTACCGTGTTGGTCGCCGAAAGGGCCGGGGGCACTTCCAGCCGCAACCGGAAGTTGCCGTTCGCGGCGGGGGCGGGCCGGACGGCGAGCGCGACGGCGATCTCGTTTCCTCCGCCCGCGGTCAGCCGGGCTCCCACCACCTGGGTGCTGGCGGCAAGCCCCTCGTAGTCGGCGTCAACGGTGATCTCGCTCGAAGTCAGGCGGCCGGCGAGGTCCCGTGTCGCCAGCAAATGCACGGCGCCCAAGGCCCGACCCGCCTGGCTTCCACCAGCCGGGGTACTGTCGCTGGGATTGAGGGGGCTCAGCAGGATTGCCCAGTCCGCCGCTTCCAGCCTTCCCCGCACCGTGGGCCCCGAGATATCGGCGGTTTCGACGGCCAGATACATCGGCCTCGGCGATGCCAGAATTCCCCACTGGCCCGCCGGCACGTCTGCCTTCAGGTGCAGGGCATTGCCGTCACGGCTGGGAATCGGGCCGAAATCGAGCCGCACGCTCCCGTTGTCGGCCGGAATGCCGTCGAACAGCTTTACGCTGGTGATCCTGGCGTCTAAGGGGAAGTCGTACCGAAGGTCGAGGTCGACCGAAGCGGCGGTAACCCGGCTATTGGCATCGCGCACCAAGCGCAGCCACACCGTAGCCCGGGCGTTATAGACGGCCGTAACGGGAACTTCAGGCAGGCCGCTGAGGACGGCGCGAAAGGGTGCGGACGTCACTGACTGTGGAAGCGCGCATCGCGCGGTACCGAGAACGAGTGTGACTTGGCAGAGGAAAAAAACGCGCTTATATTCCAACGGTTGCCCCAAACGAGATCCTAGGGGATCACATTCGGGCATACTGCGTCAAGCTGCGGAAGAGTACTAACCGGGCTACGGGCTCTACTCGTCGTCGCGCGGCTCGCCGTCCTGCCACTGGCGTTCGAGCATCCGCGAGTATTCGCCGGAGGCGTACAAGTCGAAATCGAACTGGGCGGGGCGCACCTCACCGAAACTCCACATCAGTTGGCGGCAGGCAAACAACTGGTCAGCGTAGCGGTAGTAGTGGCGAATGAACTCGTCGGTGAGTTCGATGCGCTCCGGCACTTCGGTGAAGACCGCGTTCAAGCCCAGGGCGCGGGAAAAGATCGACTTATAATCGGCCACGCCCCACTTTTTCAACTTCTCGCGTACCGGCTTCGGCGGCTCTTCCACAATCAGGGCGGCGAAACTCTGGTAGCAGAACCCGGCCCGCTTCAACACCTCTTCGCGGCCAACAATCTCCTGGCACTGCTCAATCCACCGCAGCAGATCTTTTCCCACGTAAAACAGCATCCGGATCTCGCAGTATCGGCCATCCAACAACCGCTTGTCCAGGTCCTCACGGCTTAATTCGCCCTGCGGCAAAAGCCCTTGCAGCATCAGGCTGGCGCGGGAACTCTCCACCAGTTTGTCCGGACCCGAAGTTTCGGCGAACGGATGTAAGATCAGTGGCGGTAGTCGCCAACTGGCAGTTTCGGGCTTTGGTGTCATTACGGGCATGCGTGAGCTCTACAAGGGTTATCGTCGCGGTTTCCGACAAACATTAACCGTTTCAATCACTTTCTTTGCTCCAAAATGACCGTAGTCGACTCGGCCTGTCCTTTCCTGATAAATTTCACGACGACGACGTCGCCGGGCTTTTTCTGCCGGAGCGCATAGGTGTAATCATACAGGTTTTCGACTTTCTTCCCGTCAAACTCCACCATGATATCACCGCCCACTAACCCGGCCTTGGCCGCCGGCGATCCCGCCCGCACATCGGCGAATCGCACTCCCTTGTCCTTACCCGCCATGTCCGGAATCGAGCCAAAGTAGGGTCCATAGCCGCTTGCGCCGCCGGAGCCGGTAATCTGCGGTCCGCTGGGCGGGGCCACTTTTACATACGTGGGCCGCTCGGGCGAGTCCGTCAAGGTCATCAACGTATCCGCCACCAGCGCCAACACTTTCTGTGCATTCGGCACGTCAATGCGGTCCCAGGTGTCGGAAGGCTTGTGATAGTCGGCGTGCAGACCGCTGAAGAAAAACAGCGCGGGAATCTGCTTTGCCGTGAAGGAACTGTGATCACTTCCGCCGATGCCGGCGGGCTCCGTCAGGTCCACTTTCAGGTCCCCGTGGTTTCTGATCAAACGTTCGAGCGTTTCCTTCAGCGTCGTCCCCGTCGCCGCGCCGCCGATGATCAGCCGCCCATCCTTCGCCCGGCCGATCATGTCCATGTTGATCATCGCGATCGCTTTATCGTTCGGCAGCAGCGGATGCTCCGCGTAGTGGCTCGAGCCGATCAAGCCGAGCTCTTCGCCGGAGAAGGTCATGAAAAGCACACCGCGTTTGCGTTTGCCCTGTGACGTGATCAAGCGCGCCAGTTCGAGGACGCCCGAGGTGCCCGAGGCATTGTCGTCCGCCCCATGGTGCACCTTGCCCACTTCCGAAGGCGCCAGCGAAAAGACTTCGCCCAAGCCCAGGTGGTCATAGTGCGCGCCCACGATCACGAATTCGTCCGTCTCGCCCGGCCAATAGCCCACCACATTGTGCGCGTCTCGAAACACCCGCTGGACGTCGGTTTGCAGTTCCACCCGTACCGCGTCCGGAAAGGCGAACGAGCGCGGCCGCAAGTCCTGGTCGATCCCTTCCACCAGGCCCTTCAGCGGCTTGCCGGCCGCCACGAACCACTCATCGGCCCATCCGGATTTCATCTGCACATAGGGGATGCCCGCGTCCTCGGGGCCGGGCATGCGGGAGAAGCCATTCAGGTCATTCGCTTCCGAAGGATTCGTCACCGGGTTGTTGATCAGGATCAAGGCCCGCGCCCCGTGTTGCTTCGCGTTAACGACCTTCGATTCAAACGCCGCGTGCGTCGTCATGCCCGTGCCCTGCCACTTACTACCCACGTCCTTCTCCTGCGGCTCGCGCCGCAACACCAGCACGATTTTGTCTTTCACGTCGAGCCCGTCGTAGTCGTCGTAGCTATACTCGGGTGCGGTGATGCCGTAGCCGGCGAAGACCACG
>JBBQQS010000095.1:0-13175 GCA_038215525.1 Bryobacterales bacterium | reverse complement strand
TGCAGAGGTTTGCCAGCGGATCAAAGCCGCGACGGGCCTGAAGGCTTCCACGTCGCTAGACTTCGGCTGGGAGACGATCTGGTACTACATCCAGAACACTGGCATCCCGATCAACTTCGGCATCACGGTAGCGATCGCGCTCGTCGTCGGCACCGTGGTCTCTGGCCAAACCTTCTACCTCTTTGTGGTGGAGAACCTGAAGCAATTCGGCGCCCTGAAGGCGATCGGCGTGACGAACTGGCGGATCGTGGGCATGATCCTGATGCAGGCGCTCATTGTCGGCGCCGTGGGCTTCGGGCTGGGCATTTCGATGACCGCACTCTTCTTTGAGGCCACCAAGGGCGACCTTGACTTACGCGGTTTCCGCTTACTGCCCGAAATTGTCTCAGGCACGGCGGTGGCAGTTGTTCTGATTGTGATTCTAGCCAGCATTGTCAGTGTCCGGCGCGTGGTGGTGTTAGAGCCAGCCGTGGTTTTCCGAGGATAACTTCTATGAATTCTCAAGCAGTAACTTGTACGCGATTGCAAAAGAACTTTGGCAAAGGCGAGGATGCGGTAAAGGTCCTGCGCGGGGTCGACTTCGAAGTGAAATATGGCGAAATGACTTTTCTCGTGGGCCCTTCCGGCTGCGGAAAAACGACGCTACTCAGCGTGATTGCCGGCTTACTCGACCCCTCGGGCGGCGACTTAGCGGTGCTCGGCACGGAGATCGCGAAATTGCGCGGCAGCAACGCCGTGGTTTTTCGCCGGCAGAACTTAGGCTTCGTTTTCCAGCAGTTTAACTTACTGCCCTCGTTGACGGCAGCGGAGAACGCATCGGTGCCTTTGCTGGCCGCTGGCTGGTCTCGCAAGAAGGCGGTGGAGAAAGCAGTGGCAATACTGGAAGACTTGGGCCTGGGGGCGCGCGCGCACGCCAAGCCCAATCAATTGTCCGGCGGCCAGCAACAGCGGGTCGCCTTTGCCAGGGCGCTGATTCATGAGCCCCGTTTATTAGTTTGCGATGAGCCCACTTCAGCGCTCGATGCCGAAACGGGGCATCACGTGATGGAGTTATTACGGAAATCCGCCGTGCGGGCCGACCGGGCGGTAATTGTGGTCACCCACGATAGCCGAATTTATAATTTCGCCGATCGAATTGCCTATATGAATGACGGCCTGATTACTCATGTGGAGGAACAAAAGTATGCTGCTTAAATATGGTCTCCCCGTTTTGGGCGCTATTGCCCTGAGCTTGGCTTTGCTGAGCGTGAAAAGAATGACGCCGGTGGACGCGAAGGTGCTGCCGCCGTCGCCGCCGCCGGTGGCCGCTTACCCGAATCAAGTGGGCGCGGTGGGTCTGGTAGAGGCGGCGAGCGAGAATATCTCGGTGAGCGTGCCGGTGCCCGGGCTGGTGACTTCAGTGTCGGTGAAAGCCGGCGACAATGTTCGCAAAGGGCAGGTGCTGTTCGTCCTCGACGATCGCGACCTGCGCGCCGAATTAGCGTTACGGCAATCGACGGCCGAGTTGGCGGAGACTAAGCTGAAGCGCCTGGAATCTTCACCGCGGCCGGAAGAGATTCCGCCCGCCGAAGCGCGGGTACGTGAAGCGCAGGCGCAGTTGGCCGACACCGAGACCCAACTGCGGATGATGGAAGCGGTGAAGGACAAGCGCGCCATCCGCGACGAAGATTTGCAGAAGCGCCGCCGGGCAGTGGATACGGCACAGGCGCGGGTGCAGGAGGCGCAGGCGCTGTTGGGACTCTTGAAGGCCGGCACCTGGCGGCCCGACCTCGAAGTGGCGCGGGCCGAAGTGGCGCAAGCCAAGCAGCAGGTGGCGCGTTTGCAGGCTGACTTGGGCCGGCTCACCGTTACGGCGCCGCTCAACGGCCAGATCTTGCAATGTAAGGTCCGGCCGGGTGAGTATGCGCAGGCCGGCGTGCTGGCGCAGCCGTTGTTGCTGATGGGCGACGTCAGCCGCCTGCATGTGCGCGCCGATATTGATGAGAAGGACGCCTGGCGGGTGACGCCGGGCGCCAAGTCCATCGCCTCAGTGCGCGGCAACTCGGCGGTGCGGTATCCCCTCGAGTTCGTGTGGCTGGAGCCCTACGTGGTGCCCAAGCGCAACCTGACGGGCGATGCCACGGAGCGCGTGGACACGCGGGTGCTGCAGGCGATCTATCGCTTGCCCACTGGGGTCGCGCTGCACCCCGGGCAACAAATGGACCTTTCGATCGAGGCGGCAAAACAATGATGACGCCCCTGCTACTCGCCCTCAGCCTGTCGCCTTGGTGGACCGTCTACGGCGACAAAGAGCTCGACGCCCTGGTGAAGCGGGCGATATCCGCGAATCTGGATGTGAAGACCGCCGCCGCCCGCATCGCCGAATCGCGGGCCCTGGCTGGCGAAGCGCGCAGCAAGCTACTGCCCGCCGTGAATGTCACCTCGAGCGCCAGCCGTCTGCGTGGCGGCTTCCAGCAAGGCATCGCGCGGATTCCCACTTCGCCCGGCGCGGCGCAAAGCGGCAGTTTCGTTGCGCCTTTTGAAACGGGCCTTTTCCAAGGCGGACTCGACATGCGCTGGGAGCTCGACTTCTGGGGCTTTAACCGGGCCGGGCGCGCCGCCGCGCTGCAGGACGTGGTGTCGCAAACTGAAATGCGCGACGACATGGCACTCATCGTAAGCGCCGAAGTGGTATGCGCTTATGTGGAGTTGCAAGGCTTCGGCGATCGCATTGCGATCACCACCCGCAGCCGGGACGCGCAGAAGGAATTGCTCGATTTGACCTCGTCGCGGGCCGAGGCGGGCCTGGCTTCGCAGTTGGACGTGGAGCGCCAGCGGGCATTGCTCGAAAACACCGAGGCGGCGATTCCTCCGCTCGAAGCTGAGCGCACCACCCGCCGCAATCACTTGGCCGTCCTGCTGGGCGATTCGACGGCTACGGTGACGGTGAATGGCCGTCCTTTGCAGGCCCCGGCCCTGCCTGCGGCCCTCGACTCGGAGTTGCTGAAGCGGCGCCCGGATGTTCGCGCCGCAGAGGTTCGAATCACGGCGGCCTTATCGCGTTTGAAACAAGCACGGACGGATCTGTTCCCGAAGATCGTCCTGAACGGCTTGGTGGGGCGGCAGTCCACGTCCTTGGGCGGGCTCTCTCTGGGCGGCGGCAACTTCTTCAACTTGGCCCCGCAGCTGCAACTGCCCATCTTCAGCGGCGGCCGCATCCGGCAGCAGATCGCGGCGCAAGATGCCCGCGTGGAGCAGGCGCGGCTCGAGTATCAGAAGGAGATTTTGGCCGCTTTCGAAGAGGCCGCCAACGCCATCGCGGGTTATCAGCGTCAGCAGGAACGGGCCGTGAAGCTGAGTGCGGCCAGCGAGTCGGCCAGCCGCAGTTTGGAGCTATCGAGGGAACTCGCCACGGCCGGCTTGGGCGACTTTCTCACCGTGCTGGATGCACAGCGGACGGTGCTGGACGCCGAGTTCCAGAAGTCGGCAGCGGGGACGGCGGCGCTGGTGGAGTCCGTGCTGCTGCACAAGGCGTTGGCGGGGGGCTGGAGCCGGTAGGAGTCCGGTGGTACGCTGGGGCCATGGTACATCGAGAGATTGAACTCGACGAAGAGAGTGACCGGATTCTTACTGAATTGGCGGCCGATTATGACGGCGACCCTGGACGCGTGCTGAGCGAACTGCTGCGTTCGCATGCGGATCTTGAGTCGGTGGTGGAAGAATCGGAACAGCTGCACGCGGGGTCATTGGCCAGACAAAAGGATCAGTCCGAGCGCGATTTCCGCGAAGGACGGTTTGCGACTTGGGCTGAGGTGAAGCGGCAAAACGGTCTGTGTGTGACGGACTACGCGCGATCGCGCTCGAGCACGTAGCCGTAGAAGAGAAGCGATGTGGCCCAGGCGGCTAGGGCTACGAGGGCGAGACGCGCGTCCACGCGATGAGTCACCGTGCCGGCGCCGAGCATCAGCACAATCTGGAAGACACTGGCCTCGATCGCCGTGCCGGAGGCGAAGCGCCAGCGCTTGGCGGGGCGGGGCTTCACCACGGAGGCGTGATGGCCCACGGCCAGGGCTGCCAGCATCGCCGCGACGCCGACGAGGGGCGAGAGCGCGGCGGTGAGGATCAGGGCGAGGACGAGCAAAGGCAGGTCCTTCGCAAGCAGGATTTGCCAGCCGCGTAAGGGCATGAGTTGGTAGCGGACGAAGCCGGAGGGGCCATCGAGGGCAAGCAAAGATTGGGCCATCGTACTGAGCGCGAGCACCACCAGAAGGCTCACGCCAAAGAAGGCCTCGGAGTCGATAGCTTTGCCGAAGAAGCGATAGCCGGTAGTGGCTATGGCCAGCACAATCGCCAGGTAAGTGTCGAGCACGCCGAAGAGCTCGCGCGCATTCTTGGCGATCAGGGCGCCCAAAGGATGATGCGGCACGGTGATCCAGCGGAGCAGATTCAATTGGGGCAGGCGGACCGGCAGGGTGGTGAAAAGGTAAGTGAGGAAGGCGATGCCGCTGCCGAGCAGCAGGAAGCGCGAGCCGAGTTCGAGGGAGGCGCCACGGCTGCGGATGCCCCAGGCCATTAGGCCGAGCGTGATCCAGGCGATGGGGCTCATCAGGAGGCTGCCGGCGCGGAGGGCAATGCGCTCGATGCCGCTCAAGGGCCAATGGCCGAGCCGGTCCGCCGGTACGCGGCCCAGGGGATCGGCGCTCAAGGGGAACAGCAGGATCAGCCCGAGCAACATCGGCAGAAAGGCATTGGACGGCTGCATGGCGGAAGTGAGCATCGCGAAGAGGAAGAAATTATTCGTCCCCAGCGAGTTAAATCGCCGTAAGTCGCGCCAACTAAGTTTGGCGAGAGTAACTAGGATTGCCGCGAGCCGAGCCATGACCAATCCCCCGCGCGCGGTGCTTCCACTAAGTCGAAGTAAATCGATTCGAGCGAACTGGCCATGCCGGCGCGACGGGAATCGTAGACTAACTTACCGGCACGAATCATCATCACCTGCGTGGCGATCTCTTCGACGATCGACAAAATATGTGACGTCAAGAATATGGTCACCCCCCGCGGCGCGATTTCCACGAGTAAGTCGCGAATGGTGCGCGACACTACCGGATCGAGCCCCTCGAAAGGCTCATCCAGAAACAGGACCGGTGGATTCGGCAGCAGCGCCATGGCGAGCGCCGTCTTCTTGCGCATGCCATAGGAGCATTCGTCGAGAAACGTCTGGCGGCCATGATCGAGCGCGAGTCCGCTGAGTAACTCATTGGTGCGCCGCTCGGTTTCGGCGGCGCTGAGGCCGTAAACGGACCCCGTGAGCGTCAAGTGCTCTTCGACAGTAAGCGAATCGAAGAGGCCCAGGCTTTCGGGCAACACGCCCACGGCACGGGACAGGGTCGGGGTGGCCGGAAAACAAGCGATGCCGGCCACGGTAGCTTGGCCCGATGTCGGCGCGAGCAAGCCGGTGAGCATTTTAACGGCGGTCGACTTACCTGCGCCATTGGGCCCCAGGAAGGCACAGATAGTACCGCGCTCAATGTTGAGGTCCAGTCCATCTACGGCCGTGTGTTCGCCGTAGACCTTGGTGAGTTTTCGCGCTTCGATCATTCCGCTTGTTGTGCCGCCATTTGTTCGATCTCTTCCTGTTCGGTGGGTAGCCGTTTCGGCCGGCTGTCGGGCAAAGTGAGGGCGATGGCCAGGCCAAGGAGCGGAATAGCGGAGACGGCGAGAAACATGCGCTCGACCGAGGAGTGGTCCGCCAGCCAGCCGAGTAACGGTGAGGCAATGCCGCCCACGGTGGTGGCCAAGCCGATGGTAATGCCCGAGGCTGTGCCCACGCGATTCGGCAGATACTCCTGCCCTAAAACGACCATGACACTAAAATGAATAAACAGAGCAATTCCTAAAGGAATCAATAGCCAAGTAGCTAGAGTAACATCGCGTACTTGTTGCAATAACCATAATGTCGGGCTAAGCAGCGCAAAGGCAATCACGATGACTCGTTTGCGGCTCCAGCGATCGGCCATTTGTCCGCCCAGCAAAGTGCCAAAGGCTCCGGCGACTAACAGAATCGACAAAGCGGTGCCACCGGCGGACTTGGTTTGGTGCAATACCTCAATCCAGAAGATGGGTAGGAACGTGTAAATGCCAAACGATACCGTGGACCGCGCCGCCACGCAGCCGCTTAGCCGCCAAAAGGCACTCCAGCGGTCAACGCCCTGGCTGCCAGCGGACTTCCGCATGGCCTGCCGCTCCCGTGCTACCCGCTCTAAGTAGCCAAGTTGGGTAAGTAGAAACACGGCCATCAGCACGGCGGGCGCGAGCAGCCACGCGACGCCACCGAGGCCATAGGCGACCATGGCTTGGGTGGCGAGAAAAGGGCCTAAGGCAAAGCCAGCATTGCCGCCCACGGCGAACATACTCATGCCCGTGGCGTGGCGGTCGCCGGCGGAGAGCATCACTAGGCGAGCGGCTTCCGGATGATAGGCCGCCATGCCACAGCCGGCGAGCATCATCGCCAGCAGGGCCATGGGATAGCTGGTGGACCAGCCGGCGAAGGCCAGCCCGAGGCCGCCGATCAGAAGTCCCGCGGGCAGGAGCCACGGGGAATTCTTGCGGTCCGCCAGATGGCCGAACCAAGGCTGAATGACGGAGGAGACCACGTTGGCGGCGAAGACCAGGCTGGCCGCGGCGGCGTAGGTATAGTGGCGCTCCGAGACGAAAAAGGGCACCAGAGCCGGCACCGCGCCTTGGCTGATGTCGAGGAAGAGGTGGCTCACGGTCACCGTGGAGACCGCGCGCTTGTTCATTTTGCTTTAGCCTTAGCGGGGGCATCCGCAGCAGGGCGGGGGGCGGGCTGCGAGGCTTCAATACTCTTGGCCACGGCGTCCAGCACGCCGTTGACAAAGGCGATGCTCTCATCGCCGGAGAAGCGCCGAGCCAGCTCAATCGCCTCGTCGATGACGATGGCGGAAGCGCTCTCGCCGCGCATCAGTTCGTAGGTGGCGACACGGAGGATGTTGCGGTCGACAGATGGCATGCGCTCCAGGCGCCAATGCTGGGAGAACTTGGTAATGGTCTCGTCGATCGCCGCTTGGCGGTCGAGCGTGCCGTAGACCAGGGCCTCCATGAAGCGATCGCGTTCGAGGCGCGCTTCGGGCAGGTCGTCAGTAGAGTGCAGCGTTTCGTAGAAGGCATCGAGCGCTTCATGCACGTCGAGCTTGCGCATGTCGCAGGAGAAAAGAACTTGCAGAGCACGTTCACGGGATTTACTGCGTCCCGGCATCTAGGCGCGCAGCTTCTTCAGGAGATTCGCCATTTCGATAGCGGTGGACGCGGCGTCGGCGCCTTTGTTGCCGCCTTTGCCGCCGGCGCGATCGAGGGCTTGTTCGAGCGTGTTGGTGGTGAGGACGCCGAAGGCGACGGGAATGCCAGCATCGAGCGCGGCCGAGCCGACTTTGGCCGCTTCGCCCGCCACGTAATCGAAGTGCGACGTATCGCCCCGGATGACGCAGCCGAGAGTAAGAATGGCGTCGTGCCGATTTTGCCGGGCCAACTCGCGGACGACTACCGGCATTTCCCAGGCGCCCGGCACGCGGACGATCTCAATGTCGGCGGCGCGGGCACCAGAGCGGGCCAGGGTATCCAGGGCTCCGTCGAGCAAACGGTCGGTGATGAGGCTATTGAAACGGCTGACGACGATCGCGAAGCGCAGGCCGGCGGCGTTCAATTCGCCTTCGATAGTTTTGGGGTGCATGGGAATGGCCAAGGGGGAAGTTCTCCCTTCAGTTTAGCGTAAGGATTTACACTAGTGGTTTGGGAACGTTACTCCGCCTGCCGGGCTGGCAGCCTAAGGCTCTCGCCGCGCGCCAAATCACCATCTACACGCCGCCTGGTTATGAGGGGAACGGCGCCCGTTATCCGGTGCTCTATCTACATGATGGGCAGAATCTGTTTGAGCCGGAACGCGCCTATGTTCCGGGCCAGATTTGGCACGTGCAGTCGACGGCGGACATGATGATCCGGGCGGGCGAGATTGAGCCACTCATTATCGTGGGCATCGACCATGCGGGACCCCAGCGCATCGACGAATATACCCCTACGCGGGACCTGCGCTCTCAGCGCGGCGGCATGGCCAAGGCCTACGGGAAGTTTCTGGTGGAGGAACTGAAGCCCTGGATCGACCAGGAGTTCCGCACCCGGGTCGACGCCTGCCACACGGCGATGGGCGGCAGTTCGCTAGGCGGTTTGGTGTCGCTCTACCTGGGCTTCCGAGCGCCGCACATCTTTGGCCGGCTGGCGATTCTGTCGCCGTCGCTGTGGTGGGACCGGCAGATTATGGTGCAACGGCTCCGCGCGAACATCCACCGGCGGCGGACGCGGATTTGGCTCGACATCGGCACACGGGAAGGCCGCGCCTACGTGCAGACGGTGAAGCAGACGCGCCTGCTGCGCGACGAATTGGTGCTGCGTGGGTGGCGGCAAGGCGACGATCTTTACTATCACGAAGACACCGGCGCCACGCACAGCGAAGCGGCTTGGGCGCATCGGCTGCCGATGGCGTTGAAGTTCCTGTTTCCCCCGCCTTCGGTGCTCGATGTGTGCCGGGAAAAGTCGCCGGCCCAGGTCTTGCCGGAGGATCACATCTGGTAGGTTCCGCCCATCAGCTGAGGATCGGCCGGATCACTTCGCCGTGGACGTCAGTGAGGCGGAAGTCGCGGCCGGCGTGGCGATAAGTGAGGCGCGTATGGTCGAAGCCGAGTTGGTGCAGGATCGTCGCGTGCAGGTCGTGGACGTGGACGCGGTTTTCGATGGCTTTGAAGCCAAAGTCGTCCGTGGCGCCGTAGGCCATGCCGCCGCGGATGCCGCCACCGGCTAAGAGCGTGGTAAAGGCGGGCGGGTTGTGGTCTCGCCCGCAGCCGAGCTTTTCTAGCCCTGAGTTCTGGATCATCGGCGTGCGGCCGAACTCGCCGGCGATGACGATGAGGGTTTCGTTGAAGAGGCCACGGGCTTTCAGGTCGTCAACCAAGGCGGCCACCGGCCCGTCGGTCTTCTGCGCGAGCTTGCCATGGACGCGGATGTCGTCGTGGTTGTCCCAGGGCTGGAAGGGGCCGTAGTAAATCTGCACCATGCGGACGCCGCTTTCGACCAAACGCAGCGCCATCAGGCAGCCGCGGCCGAAGTCCGAAATGTCATAGCGCGCGCGGACCTTCTCGGGCTCCTTACGAATGTCGAACAGGGGACCGCCTTCCGTCTGCAGGCGATAGGCCGATTCCATCGACTGCACGGCGGACTCCAGCTGCGGCTCGGAGCCCGCATAATGCCGGTTCAGCTTGTCGAGCAAGGCCAGTTGCTGGCGCTGCTCCGCCGGCGTCAGGTCCTCGTTCCGCAGGTTGGGGATGATCTTTTCGGGCTCGACGGCCGTGTTCTGGAAGTGGACGCCCTGGTAAGTGGTGGGCATGTAACCCGAGCTCCACAGCGAAGAGCCGAGCACCGGGAAGCCGGGACACAGAACCACGAAGCCGGGCAGGTTCTGATTCTCGGTGCCGAGGCCATAGGTGACCCAGGAGCCCATCGACGGGCGGCCGGGTAGTTGGTGGCCGCAGTTCATCAGTTGGAGAGACGGCCCATGGTTGCCGTTGTCGGTGTACATCGAGCGGATGACGCAGAAGTCGTCGATGCGGCGGCCGATCTCCGGAAAGATCTCGCTCACTTCCAGGCCCGATTGGCCGTGGCGCTTGAACTCCCAGGGCGAACGCATCAGGGTGCCGCTGGCCCGATCGGTTCGGATCTTGGGGCCGGGCATCGGTTGGCCGTCATATTTGGTGAGGGCGGGCTTAGGGTCGAAGGTATCCACCTGCGACATGCCGCCATTCAGGAACAGGAAAATGACGTGCTTGGCCTTGGCGGCGAAGTGCGGCTGCTTGGCTGCTTGCAACACGCCTTGCGCGCCAGCGAGGCCAAAGCCGCCGCCGAGTTGACCGAGAAATTGTCTGCGATTCCACATGTTAGTTCACGCTCGAAAATTCCGCCGCGCCCAATAGCGCCCGAAGATAGGGCGCCCAGGAGCCGCTTGCCACATATTCTACTCCCAGTTGCAATTCCTTTTCGTCCGGAGGACGCCCGTATAAGAGCCGATAGGCGTGGGTGACACGGTCGACGGGCTTCGGGCCCGCCTCTTTGGCCAAGCGTTCGTTGAGCTTATTCGCCTGGGTGGCGACGAAGCGGCTGTTAAGCCAATAGAGGCCTTGGAGCGGGCCCGATGTCGTGGGGCGGTCGTCGACGGAGGCGTTGGGGTCCGGGAAGTCGAAGAGAGCGAGCGCCGGGTCGAGCCGGGTGCGGCTGACGGTAAGGTAGATAGACCGGCGGCGGTTGTCGTCGGAGATGGGGCTCGCCCCGCCTTTCATGGCGGGGTCCAACTGGCCGGAAACCGCCAACACGGAATCGCGCAACGTTTCCATATCGAGGCGCGATTGTAAGTTGAAATGCGAAAGCAGCTTATTGTCGGCGTCGGACTCAGGCGAGGCCCCCGTAGTCAGCGAGTAAGTGCTCGACAGTAAGATCTCCCGATGGAGGGCCTTGATACTCCAGCCACTTTCCATGAACTTCGTGCTGAGATAGTCGAGTAACTCGGGGTGCGTGGGGCGCTCGCCCATGCGGCCGAAATTGGACGGCGTGCGCACCAGGCCTTTGCCGAAATGATGCTGCCAGACGCGATTGACGATGACGCGGGCGGCTAAGGGATTCGCCACGATGGCCTGGGCCAGTTCCGCACGGCCGCTGCCCTGGGTGTAGATGGTTGGTTCGCCATCGCAGAGCACTTGCAGAAAGCGCCGGGGCGCCACTTCGCCGGGAGTCTTGGGGTCGCCCCTTAAGGCGACTTTGATGTCGCCGGGCTTGTCGCTTTCGGTAACCGTGTGGAGGAACGCGAACGGCGGCGGCAGGTCCTTTTCGAGGGTCGCGATCTCCGCCTTCAGTTTATCAATGTAGGCTTTGGCGATGCCGCCCAGAAAGCGTTCCAGGTCCTTGCCGCTGTAATAGAGCACGCCGGCCGGGGCCTTGAAGCCGTCGATGTTATAGGGTCCGTAAGCGACTTCGCGCCATTGATAGAACTTGAGCACGGGCAGGGAGACGATGTTGGTGTATTGGCGGGTATTCTCGTTCTTCTGCCCTTTGCGTCCACCGAAGGCGACATAGTTCTTGTCGTCAACTTCTTTGGCTTCATCGAATAAGTCGAGCAGGAATCGCTGATACTGTTGCGCCTCGGCTTCCGCTTGGGCCAGGGTGGGCTTGCTGGCGATCAGGGTCTGCCAGGGCTTCAGGTAGGCATGGTCGTTATCGGTGGCGGCGAGATACTTCTTCCAACGGGCCAGGGTTTCGGTGTCGAGCCCGGGCACTTCGGCATCGTTCCGATAGGCCGCAACTAAGTAGCGGGCGGTGTCGCGGGCGAGTAAGTCGACCAGTTGTTTGGTCTGCTCGGCCAGATAGTCGTTCAGGATCTCTTTTAGGTCGTCGATCTTCTTCTTCTGCGCTTGGTAGAGGTCCACTTCGGCTTTCGGCACCAAAGGATGCTGATGGGTCTTGGTGCTGCTGAAAATGCCGAGCAGCGAGTAATAATCCTTGGTGGGAATGGGATCGTACTTGTGGTCGTGGCATTGGGCGCATCCGGCGGTGAGCCCGAGAAAGACCTTGGTGGTGACATCCACCTGATCGTTGGCGCCGGCGCCGAGGGCCTGGAAGCCGAGGCCGGCCAGATGGTCCTTCGTTTCGGGCAATAGGTCGGCGGCGATTTGGGCTTTGACGAAGACGGGATAGGGTAAGTCGCGGTTGAACGCATCCACCACCCAATCGCGATAGCGCCAAGCGTTGGGCCAGGGCGTGTCAACACTAGCGGCGAGTTCGCCATCGGAGTAACGCGCCAAGTCGAGCCAGTGGCGCGCCCAACGCTCGCCGTAGTGGGGCGAGGCGAGCAAACGGTCGATCACCTTGGCCTTGGCGTTCGGGGCAGCATCGACGACGAACTGATCAGCCTGTTCAGGCGTGGGCGGCAGGCCGGTGAGGTCGAGCGTCACGCGGCGCAGCCAGGTGCGTTTCGCCGCCGGTTTGACGGGCGTGAGATTTGCCGCTTCGAGGCGCGCGAGGATAAAGCGGTCGATGTTATTGCTCACCCAGGCCGCGTTCTTGACGGCGGGCGGCGGAGGATTCTGGAGCGGCCGGAAGGACCAGAAGGCGCGTTGCTCGGGCGTGATGCGCGCTTGGGTCACCTTCGCTTCGGCGACGGCTTCGGGCCACGGCACGCCGCGGCGGATCCATTCGGCAAGGTCAGCGACTTCGGCCTCCTTCAGCGCGCCCACCGGAGGCATCTTCAGGCGAATGTGCGTTCGGCGGACTGCATGCATCAGGAGGCTATCGTCGGGCTTGCCTTCGACGACGGCCAAGCCGGATTTGCCGCCCTTCATCAGCCCCACGCGGGTATCGAGCCGTAGGCCCCCCAGGGCGCCTTCCGTATGGCAGGCATGGCAATTCGTGGCGAGCAGGGGCCGGATCTTCGACTCGAAGAACTCCGCGTCATCGGCTGCGGCCAGAGGCAGGGTGAGCAGTGCCAAGTGAAAAACCCGCATGCCAAAAGTATATTCCAATAGAAAACCCGACGCGGGCGGCCGGTCAGTCGTCGTAGTAACTCATCAGGATCCGTTGATCGTTATGGACGAGCCCTAAGCGGACGCGATCCAACCATCCCATTCGACCCAGGAAGTTAGTGCGCGAGCTCGGCGCCTCGCACAATGCCTTCGAGGCCAGACTCGTACTCACGTTCAACGCCGAAATCGAGACTGGGCATCGGTCAGTCGATCCAGCCGCCAGCGAACGGAGATTCGTCTGGCTCAGGCACAAAGACGAGGAACGGGGACCGGATACCTGTGGCCCGTGCTTCCTCATAAGCCACTTTGGCTTCGGATGCATGGGCAATCACTTCATTCCCCTCGAGCACCACCCATTGCCCAAGAAAACGCGCGTCCGGATTCTTCAGCCAAGCCATCTCTTGCCGTCGAGGGTTGAAGGCAGATGGTTGCGGTCGCTCCGGCTTTACCTGTCGCCACCCGGCCAGCGTTTCGCGCACCAACGCCTCCACCGACACGCCACGCTTCGTCGCTTCCGCGCGTAGTCCTGCTTCGAGATCGGCTCCCAATTGAATACTCATCGGCTTC
>JBBQQS010000094.1:0-13219 GCA_038215525.1 Bryobacterales bacterium | reverse complement strand
GGCGACGACGCGGCCGTAGGGGGTGGTGAGGTACATGGTGCCGTTGATGACCAGGGGCGTGACGGCGCTGGGGCTGAAGGCGCCGGGGCGGGCGCCGGCGCGAGTGTAGCCGGGCTCATCGCCGACCGCGGCGCCGGCGTTGGCGGCGGGCTTGGCGGGAGCGGGGGGCGGGCTGGCCGGCTTCATATGATAGACCCAGGCGACCTGGAGGCGGTTGACGTTGGCGGGCGTTAGCTCGGCAAGTGGCGAGAAGCGCATGCCGCCCGGATCGTGGCCGTAGGTGGGCCATTCCTTGGCGAAGTCGGCGGCTTTGGGCGGTTGGGCTAGGGCGCTCAGGGCCCAGCAGAGGATCAGGAGTATGGTTTTCACGGTCCAGGCCGATTCTATCCTACAGTGGAAGCATGCGGTTCACCACGTGGCTGATTTTGTCGTTTTCGCTCGCGGCGCAGGAACTGCCGCCGGGAGAAGAGCGCGAGACGTTCGTGAAGATGTGCTCCAATTGCCACGCCATTGCGCGCGTAACGAAGGTGAAGTACGCGAAGAAATTCTGGGCGTCGGTGGTGGATGATATGGTTTCGCGCGGGGCCGAAGGTACGGAAGAAGAGACCAACGCGGTGATCAGCTACCTGGCGCGGCACTTCGGCAAGCCGGTGAATGTGAATGCGGCGACAGCGAAGGAATTGCAGGATGGCTTGTCGTTCCGGGCGGCCGAGGCGGAGGCGTTGGTGCAATATCGGACGGCGAATGGCGCGGTGAAGAGCTATGAGGACTTGGTGAAGGTGCCCGGGTTGAATGCGAAGCTGCTCGAGGAGCAAAGGCAGAACCTGCTGTATTAGCGCCCGCGTTAGTCCGCAGGTTGGGGGAAGGGGTCGAGTTCGGCTGGCTCCGGTTCCGCCGTGCGGCCTTGGAGACGGAAGGGCTGCCGCTGCCAGTAGGTGAGCGAACGCCAGGCCCATTCGAGGGGGCCGAAGCGGTAGTGGCGCAGCCAGATGGGGCTCGCGATGAGTTGGAAGAGCCAGATTGCGGCAACCACGCCGTAGAGCTGGTAGCGCCCGAGTTTGCCGTAGAGGCCGAAGCCAAAGCCATAGAAGAGGGTAGTGGCGATTAGGGTGTGGCCGATGTAGTTACTAAAGGCCATCTGGCCGACGGCGGCCAAGCGGGCGGTGAGCCAGGTGAGGGCTCCGTTTTTAACGATCAGCACTAATAACGACACGTGGGCCAGGGCGACTATTAAGCGGCCAAGTTGGTAGAAACCGTAGGCGTCAGTCACGGTGAGTAAGTCGAAGTTAGCGGCGGCGATGCGCATCGCCAGCACCGTGTTGAGGGTAAGTCCGCTGGCGTAACCGAACGAAAGTAGCTTCACGTAGAAGTAGTTGGTACGTTCGCCGGTGAGGACGCCGGTTTGGAAGAGGCCCATGCCGAGTAAGAGGAATGCGAGAACGTCCCACCAGCCGGGCGAGTAATAGGCGAAGGCGTGGGAGCACTGACGCCGGCCGAACGGCGCTTAAAGTTTTCCACATAGTTGCCGCGAAAGGCCTTCAATTCTTTGGCCAATTCGCTCGCCGGTGGCTGCCAGTCCTTCTGCTTTTCTTCCCACTTTTCTTTGTCTTTCTTCTGGTCTTCGGTGGGGTGGGCGGCTTTGGCGGCCACCTGCGCTTTCTCGCGCAGGGCTCTTAGCTCCTGATAGACCGTGAGTGGTCGCGGGTGCGCGGCCCGGTAGATTTCTGGGCGTTGCGGCGATTGGCGTCGATGCGTTTTTGCGAAGTCTTCCAAGGCATAGTCAGCTACTCCTTGGGAAATATCGTTCGATAGGCCGGTGCCTGGAGGGATCGGGCCGTACGATGGAGTTAGTAACGGGCCAGGAGCGGGAGGAATATTCCGGTTCTAGAGGTCTTGGAGTTCCGAGTGGGTGGCGTTTCGCTGGAAGTCATGTCGATGGATGGGTAGGTGGAACATGTGCCAAATCTCCTAGTTATAATTTACCGCTCCGCGCCAAAAATTACCGCGCCGCGCCAAAAAACCGGATTGACTTCTGCGGCTAAGTGACATCGGATACAAGGAGATATTTTCTTTGAAATCGATGTGAAGGCGGACGAACCCCGCCCGTCCTTTCGGTGTCCACAATAACCACAAAGCACCTTCGTTGTTGCCAGCATCGGCGGCAAAGTGGGCAGTGTCTTCTCGAGAAGGTATCGGATCTCCACTGACTCCTGCCCGATCCGCCGTTTCTCGCTCTCGATCCGCTCGGTCATCTTCTGGAAAGCCCGATCGGATCGCACATTCGCAAGCAGCGGATCCAGCTTCACGTGTCGCTTTCGCGCCAGCCCCGGTTATGCGCGCGATTCATCCACTATGGCTTTCGCGGGCTGCTTTCGAAGCGAGTCGATAGTGGCGAGTTCCACCGGCAGCACTGACGTATCCACGCCCGCATTTTACCGCTTCAAAGCCACCTCCTCCGCCTGCGCCAGCAGGGTCTGTGAACTAGATTGATCCTTTCTGCAACGCGAACCGGGCATACCGGACACGTGGCGATTGCGGGTACATCCACCACTGGATGAACGGCGCGTCGAGCGCGTCTCCAGGCAACTCCTTGAATAACGCTCCCGCGTCGGGCGCGCGCCGTCAGTGCCAAGTCTCCCAAGGACCTGCAGGGTCTCTTAACGCGAAAGGCGGCATGGGCCATCTCCACCAATCGTGTCACGGGCGACCACTTTCCCAAGCGACTCCGGAGTCACCGAAGGCTGCGATAGAATCGGGCGCAATGCGCTACACGATTCTGCTTACGCTCTCCGCCCTTCTTTTCGCCGCGCCTCCGGTGGTTACCGATGTCAAGAAGACCGGGCTCGATCCGGCGCTGCTCGCGAAGATTCCCGCGCGGCTCAAGACCTTCGTCGACGAAGGCAAGGCCGCCGGCATGGTGACCCTGGTGGCGCGGCATGGCCATGTCGCCGCCATCGAGGCCGTAGGCTACACGGACCTCGAGACCAAACAAGCCATCAAACCGGACGCCATGTTTCAGCTGCATTCCATGACCAAGCCGGTGGTCTGCCTGGGCGTGATGATGCTGCAGGAAGAGGGGCTGGTAAACCTCTCCGATCCCGTCGAGAAACACCTGCCCGAGTTTCGCGGCCAGCAGGTGCTGGACGGCAATGTGCTGCGCAAGCCGGCGCGACTGGTAACGCTCCGCGACCTGATGACACACACGTCGGGCATGATTCTGAATCCGCCGCCGGGAATCGGCGAATTACACGGAGCGCTCCACAAAACTCTCGCCGACGTGGTACTAGTGGAGTCCCAACAGCCTTTGTTATTCGACCCCGGCACGCGCTGGAGTTACTCAAATACTGGCATCGCAGCGCTCGCCCGCTTGATCGAAGTGAAGAGCGGAATGGCTTTCGAGAAGTTTCTCGCTGCGCGGATCTTTGCCCCGCTGGGCATGGTGGACACTTACATCTATCCGCCCAAAGAGAAGTGGCACCGCATGCCCACGGCCTATGTGGTGAAGGACGGCAAGACTATCAAGTACACGTCCGATCCGCTGGGCGAAGGCGCGATGAAGTTTCGCGACGGCGCCAAGTATCCGCTGCCCGAAGGGGGCCTGTATTCGACGGTGGCGGATCTGTTCCGGCTGTATCAGCTGATGCTGAATGGCGGGCAACTGGAAGGCATGCGCCTGCTCTCCAAGGCCTCAGTCGACTTGATGACCGCCAACCACACCGGAGTGCTGCCCGGCGCCGCCGCCGGCATGAGCGCGGCCCTGGGCTGGACCTACGTGCGTGACTCCGCCGCAGCCCTGACGCTGCTGTCGCCGGGCACCTACGGCCATGGCGGGCGCTATGGCACCTATTGCTTCATCGACCCCAAGCGCGACCAGATCGGCATCTACATGATCCACCGCGAGGGCGGTAGCGATGAGCGCAATGCTTTTGTCTCGATGGCCGTTGCCGCGGTAGTCGATTGAGCCGGAGGGTCCTAGTATCTAGTCCAAACTATAGACCCAGAGGATAGACCGCACCTAAGTGCCATTTCCTCTTTCAATCCTCCACCCCCTAGACGTAGACTGCTAATCAAGGAGGACAGGCAGATGATGAAAAACAAGCGAGGGCGCGGTGAGAGCCGGATCGATCTAACGGAATACGGACTTGTGGCCGGCGTGATCGCCATGGCTGCCGGAGCCATCATGCCGGAACTGGTGGCGCAAGCCAGTCACATGGCGGGTAACGTCAGCCATTATTTCCTCTTCGCGGCTTCCATCGGATCGGGTTCTTAGCTTCCCTTCCCCACTCGTCGTCCGTCACAGGTCGCATGGAAGCCCGGTTTGCCTGAAACGCTCTTGAGACAGTAAGAGCGGGGCGGCCAAATAGAAACGCCCCTCCCGGCAGGGTCGGGGTTCGGTAAGGAAGAGACCCAGAGTCCGCTTACGACTCGCTTCTCTTCACCCACTGAGCCACGACCCTTCGGGAGGGGCGTTGCTACTTTGGCTAGTAGCCCTTCTTCTTATCGACCACGTTGATCAACGGCTGGCCGGCGATGAAGCGCTGGATGTTGGCTTTGATAGTGCCCACCATGCGACCGCGGTCCTGATCGGAACGGCCGGCGATGTGCGGCGTAATCACGACGTTGTCGAACTTCCACAGCGCATTGCCCTTGGGCAGCGGCTCCGGATCCATCACGTCGACGCCCGCGCCGGCCAGGCGCCGGCTGTCGAGCGCCTTGATCAGCGAGTTCAGGTCGTAAGTGCCGCCGCGGCTGACGGCGATGAAGTAGGAGTTCTGCTTCATCAGCTCAAACTGCTTCGGCCCGATCATCTTGTGGCTCATGGGCGTGTGCGGGGCGGAGATGAAGAGCACGTCGGCCAGGGGCATCACGGTGTCGATCATGTCCGGCTTCACCACGCGGGTGATGAAGGGCGAAAAGGGAATGTCCTCGGGATCGACGCCGATCACGTTCATGCCGAAGGCCCAGGCGCGCAACGCGATCTGGCTGCCGATGCCGCCCACGCCCACGACGACCGCCGTCTTGCCGCGCAGCTCAATGCCCGGATAAGGGCGCGGCTGCCAGTTCTCTTCCGTGCGCATCCGCTCAAACTTCAGCAAGCCGCGCGAAAGGGTGAGCAGCAATGCCAAGGCATGGTCGGCAATTTCCGGCCCTTGCACGATCTGGTTATTGGTGAGCACGATGTCCGAATCGCGCAGGTAGCTGCTGCCCGAAAGATGGAGCACGGTCTCGACGCCCGCGCTCATAATCTGCACCCACTTGACGTTCTTGCCCATTTGGAGCATTTCGCCATTGGGCGCGCCGATGACAGCATCGGCGTCGACAATCTCTTTCATGGCCGTAGCCCGGTCAGTCGCCATCACCATGTTGGCGCCCGGAATCGAACCGAGCTCCCCGATGATCTGGTTGTCCATCACGACGATTTTCTTGGACTGCGCGAGCAAGCCCAAGGTGGAAATCAGCAAAGCGATTAGTGTGTTGCGCATCATACCGCCCGCAATTCTACCTTAGAAACGCCCTAACTTTTCGCGATCGCCGTCACCGCGCGCACAAAGCGGTCGACATCGTCCGGGCTCGAGTAGATGTTGGGCGTCACCCGGATGCAGTCGAACTCGCCGGGGATCACGCGCGTCCGCACGTGGATCCGGTACTTCTGCATCAGCACTTCGGTGATCTTCGGCGCCGCCATCCCGTCGATGCTTAACGCCCCGATGCCGCAGGCTTGCCCGGGCTCATCGGCGTGGCGCAGGATGATCAGTGGCACGCCGCGCAAGGCACGCTCCCAGCGCTGCCGCAGATACCGCAGCCGCTCCTGCTTGCGTTCGGCGCCCAGGCCCCGATGGAAGGCGATGGCGTCGGCGATGGCGTTGCGCATGGCGACGGGCTGGGTGCCTACGCCTTCGAACTTACGGATGTTGTGGGTCATCGACTCAGGCACGCCCAGCAGCGGCCAAACGCGCGGAATCAGCTCGCGGCGGACATAGAGGAAGCCGTGCCAACATTAGCTTAGGTTACGCCACCGACAGCGCATTCGCCGTCACAAAGAGATTGCGCTCGCGGAACGCCGCCGGGCTTTCCACCAACAATAACGCCCGCAAATGCCGTCCGGGGCTCGCAAACCAGGGCATGGCCAGGATGCGCTCCGGCTGCCGGGTCCAGTCCGGGGTGCGGCAGCCATGCCGCGGCGCCAGGTAGGCTGCCACCGCGGCGAGATAGGCGTCGTAGAGCGCGCCCTTTTCGAAGAGGTCGCGGAGCAGAGTCGGCTCTTCGGTCAGCATGGATTCCTCGCCGCGAAAGGCGAACTCATGCAAAAAGTCGGCGAGCTCGAATTCAAACGAGCCGCCCGCCGCGGCGCGCTGGGCGACTTGCGCTATGGATCCGGGCCGCGGTTCGATCATGAGGTTAGTTCCTCGAAGATCTCGTCGACCAGGTAGGTAGAACGAGGCAGGACCCGGGACGGATCATAGTAGCGGCTCACGATGTCCATCACGGCGCTGGGCTCTTTGAGACCCAGCAGGCGAATGAGAAACGCAATGTCTTTCGCATCGCCACGCTCCTCGCCGATTCCGGTTCGGGAGGCCAGCACCTTCATGGCCAACATGTATTCGGCCGTCGGTGTCTGCACCCGCAGATTCGGCAGTTCGATCGCCTTCCATTCCGTAAAGTCACCGGCTGGCGAAATGTACCCTTTGGCGGCGTCGTTCAGCCAATCGGCAGATAGTTCTAGAGAGTCTGCCACGATCGCCGCCGCCGCCCGTACGGCCGCTGACGGTTCAAAGATGGCGTCCACATCCTTGGTGGAACTGCGAGCGTTGAAAGCCAACACCATCGCTGTACCGCCCACAATGCTCAGCTCGCCCAACACACCGCGTCGCCCCAATTCGGCCGACAGTTGCGTTAAGGCCTCCAAGATGATGTCGCGAGAGAGCATAGCCATTCATATTAGCTGTTCCCTCCTAACTGTAGATTCCCCATAGACAATGGGTAGATTGGCTCCCTGATATGCTACAATCTACGACAGGGACCCATGATCAAGCTCTCGCCCGCCGAAGGCCTAAAAACCGGCTCCGAATACCTACGCGGTACGCTGCAAGAAGAGTTGGCGCAGGACACCACCGCCTTCTCCAAACCCGCCATTGGACTGCTCAAATTCCATGGCATCTACCAGCAAGACGACCGCGACCTCCGCAAGGCCCAACCCGAACGCTCGTTCACCTGCATGGTGCGCGTCTCCGTGCCCGGTGGGCAGTTGACGCCCGTGCAATACGCCGAACTCGACGCACTGGCTGACCACGTCGGCGATGGCACCATCCGCATCACCTCCCGCGGCGGTATCCAATACCACTACGTTGGCAAACGCGATGTGAAGAAACTGATCTCTACGGTCATCCACTCCGGCCTGAACACCTGGGCCGCCTGTGGCGACGTGGTCCGCAATGTAACTTCCTGCGCCGCTCCCCTTCCGCGCCCGGATATTACCGAGTATGTAAAGATGCTCGCTCGCGAGCTGAAGCCCAAAACCGAAGCCTACGCCGAAGTCTGGCTCGATGGCGAACGCGCTGTATCCGTCGAACCGTCGGAAGTCGTTGAACCTTTATACGGGCAGACTTACTTGCCCCGGAAATTCAAAATCGGCTTTGCTTACCCCGGCGATAACACCACCGACATTTACTCCAATGATCTGGGCTTTGTGCCCCATTTTGAAAATAGCATCTTACAAGGCTTTACTTTGCTTGCCGGCGGCGGCATGGGCCAGTCGAATGGCGTAAAGCTCAGCCATCCGCGCATGGCGGACGAAGTCTGCTTTATCCCCACGGATGAGTTACTCGAAGCCGCCAAGGCCGTCGTCACCATCCACCGCGATTTCGGCAATCGGGAAAATCGTAAGTTAGCCCGCTTGAAGTATGTCCTCGACGCTAAGGGCCTCGAATGGTTCCGCGAAGAGATGGCCACGCGGCTCGGCCATCCGCTGCTGCCACCCAAGCCCCTCGCCTGGCATCGGCAAGCCGACTATCTCGGCTGGCACGCCTCCAGCGACACGCAAAAGTTCTTCGGCCTGCGGATCGTCAATGGCCGCATCACGCGCGCCATGCGCCCCGCCATCAAGGAAGTGCTCGATACCTTGCAGTGCGGCATCCGCTTCACGGTGCAGCAAAACCTTCTGTTTACCGGCATCGCGGCCGCCCAGACCGGCGAACTGGAGGCCATCCTCAGGAAGCATGGGATGCCACTGCCGCACGAACTGCCGCCCGTCCTGCGCCACTCCATGGCTTGCCCAGCCCTGCCCACCTGCGGGCAGGCGCTTACCGAATCCGAGCGCCGCGCCCCGGAAATGATGACCATGATCGGCGACGAACTCGCCGCCGTCGGCCTGCCCGAAGAAGTGGTCCACGTCCGCATGACCGGTTGCCACAATGGCTGCGTCCGGCCCTATACGGCGGAGATCGGCATTGTCGGGCAGTCAGTCGACTTATATTCGATCTATCTTGGTGGCTCGCCCGTCGGCACCCGCATGGCGACGTTACATCAGCACAATGTCAAAGTCACTGACTTAGCCGCTACCCTGCGCCCCGTATTT
This sequence comes from Bryobacterales bacterium, assembly GCA_038215525.1. Lineage (GTDB taxonomy): Bacteria > Acidobacteriota > Terriglobia > Bryobacterales > Bryobacteraceae > JALHNI01. The sequence goes on along the minus strand of JBBQQS010000094.1, from coordinate 4,644 downwards.
GCCGAATTCGCCGCCGGCCGCTTACCCGACGAAAGCCTTGGTGACTTCTGGCACCGGGTGCATCAGCAGAATTAACATGATCTACTTAGTCGGAGCCGGACCCGGTCGCGCGGACTTACTCACCGTCCGCGCCGCGCGCGTGCTTGCCAAAGCCAACGTCGTACTCTACGACCGTCTGGTTTCGCCCGAAGTGCTCGACTTAGTCAACCCCCACGCCGACTTACTCTACGTCGGCAAGGAAGATGGCCAACAGGAGCCGATTCAGGACTCAATCCTCGAAGAGTTAGTCCGTCAGGCGAAGAAACATGCCCATGTCGTGCGCCTCAAAGGCGGCGACCCGATGGTCTTCGGCCGCGGTGCCGAAGAGTGGCAGTATCTCAACCAAAAGGGCTTCGAAGTCGAACTCGTCCCGGGCATCTCTTCGGCCTTAAGCGTCCCTTCGCTCGCCGGCATTCCACCCACCTTCCGCGGCGTGGCGAACGGCTTTGCCGTCATCACCGGCCACGTCCGCGACGGCTTCAACGAAGAGCTCACCCGCTATGCCCAAGCCGACACGCTGATCATCCTGATGGGCACCCGCCACCGCGCCCGCATCGCCGAACTGCTGATCGCCGCCGGCCGCGACCCCCAGGAGCCCGCCTGCTTCATCGAAAACGGCTCCACCCCGCGCGAGCGCTTCCACGAAACTGTCCTCCGCGACCTCGGCTCCGTCCCCGTCCAGTCCCCGGCCGTCCTGGTAATCGGCCAAGTGGTACGGCTGCGGGAGCAACTCCTGCCGCTGCTCGCTCAAGCCGTCGCCTAGAAGCTAACGGGCTCCCTGCCGAAGCCACTGGAGATCGAAGGCCGCCACTTGCAACGAAGCCGTGCGAAACGCATTGCCGCCCTGCGCCCCCGCTTCGTAGAAACACAAGATAGTACCGTTCGGCAGAACCGTGAGGTCGGAGTAGCCTGACCACCCGGCTTCGATCACGCGCTTCGCCGTCCACGTGTGCCCATCGTCCTCGCTGAGCTGCACCGTTAGGTTCTTCCGGTCGCGATTCTTGCCGGGCTCCGCCGCCGCGCCCGTCTTTTCGAGATTGTCTGGATTTGAGAAGATCAGCCGCTTACCGCCCCCTCGCACGGAGGCCAGCGAGATGAGGCCGGCAAAACAGATCGGCTCCACCAACCCTTCATCGAAGCGCGGCTTCGACCAGCCACGCGCCCCATCCTTCGACGTAACGATCGTGCGCCGGTGGCGCTTGCTTTCGGTCCGCACATTCAGCATCACCTCGCCGTTCGAAAGCTGGGCCGCGGCCGTTTCATTCGGAAAAACAAAGTCCGGCGTATCGGGCACGGCCACCTCGCCGCGCTGCCAGGTTTGGCCGCCGTCGTCCGAATAAATGGTCGCGTTTACGCTTGGCCGGTGGGCATGTCCGCCGGTGCCGGTGGAGAGCCAAACCGGTATCAGCAGGCGGCCATTGCGCAGCTGAATGCCATGCCCCGGGCCCGTCGCCAGCACCTTCCACGGATACTCGGGACGGAACCGATCGAAAGTGGCGGTGATCTCCACCGGCGCCGTGAAGCTCTGGCCGTCGTCGTCGCTACGCAGGTAGAAGGCGCGCAGATATTCGAGGCAAAAAACAAAGTGCACCCTTCCTGTTTTGCGGTCGGCAATCGCCACGGGGTTGTTGTAGGTGACGTCCGCCGTTTCCCCCGTCAGCTTCTGGGCCAGCGCCACCGGGTTCTTCGTCTTAGGCCCAGGCACCTGCGCAATGGCGCGGAACGGAGACCAGCTTTTACCCCCGTCGGTACTCCGCCGCAGGACAATATCGGTCGGCCCCCAATCGCCGCTGGCACTCCTGCGCGCTTCCGCGTAGGCCAACAAGGAGCCCTGCTTGGTGGCGACGATGCCGGGGATGCGATACAGCGCGTAGCCATCTTCCCCCGAGCGAAAGAGGCTGGTTTGCTGAAGGTCAACGGCGAGCAGCAGAAGGAACGGTAGGTAGACCATCGGACGATCATATCGCTCCGGCCTGCGATTTAGCCTGCTCTACCAGGGCAGGCGGTCTTCGCCGTGGAAGTAGCCGCCGGTGGGTCCATCGGCCGGCAGTGTCGCCAGGCGCACCGACGTCTTAGCGCCATCACTCACCTCGAGCGACGCGCCTTCGCCACCCAGGTCCGTCTTCACCCAACCCGGATGCGCCGAGTTCACTTTGATCGGCGTATCCTTCAGCTCAAACGCCAACGTAGCCGTAAACATGTTAAGCGCCGCCTTCGACCCGTTGTACCCGAAGCTCCGCCACACCGGCGCCGCATAGTCGGAGTTCATCGTCAAACTACCCAAAATGCTCGACAAATTTGATCCGGGAGACTTTTGAGACCAACGTCTTCGCGGTGGTGGAGCTGACGCAGGTGTTGCTACCGCTGCTGAGGAAGAGCGACGCGGGACGGGTTGTGATCGCCATTGGACTCTCGCTCGGCTTCAGCCCGTTGTCCGGCCCAATGCCAGCGTTGTTGACAAGCACATCCAAACGGCCGTACTCGGCGGCGATCTTGTCCGCCGCCGCGCGGAACGTCGCCGGGTCGCTCATGTCGAGGTGCACGAACTGCACCCCGATCGATTCTGCCGCCGCTCGGCCCTCAGCCGCCTTGCGCGCGCCCAACAGCACTTGGTAGCCCAGACCCGCCATTTGCCTGGCCGTCTCAAGACCGATGCCTTTGTTGGCCCCGGTGATCAATGCAATTTTCTTTTCCATTGACGTGTTAGATGCCGCTATCCTCAAAACGGATGTGTCCCTTTGCTTGCGGAGGGGCTAGTCTGCGCCTGGCCGGCCGGTGTGCCGGAGGCGCTTGAGATCTTGAAAGGAGGCACCTTATGAAGCGTCGAGATTTCATGGCCTTGGCCGCCGTAGGGCCGGCGAAATCCATCCTGGTCCACGAGCACATCCTGGTCGACTTCGCCGGCGCCGAAATCGCGTCGCCTTCCCGCTACCAGCGCGACGATGTCTTCGCCGCCGCCAAGCCTAAGCTCGACGCTATCGTCAAGCTGGGCTGCGTCCGCCTGCAAGATTGCACCCCCAACTTCCTCGGGCGTGACCCAGTGCTCCTCGCCCGCCTCTCGCAAGCCTGCGGCCTCGACATCTGGTCCAACACCGGCCTCTACGCCGCCAACAACTACCGCCATCTGCCGGCCTACGCCAAAACCGAAACCGCCGAACAGTTGGCGCGCCGCTGGATCGCCGAATGCAAAAAAGGCATCGACGGCACCAAGCCCCGCTTCATCAAAATCGGCGTCAACCAAGCCCCGCTCGGTGAGTGGGACCGCAAGCTCGTCCTCGCCGCCGCACTCACCTCTGAGGAGACCGGCCTCACCATCGCCTCCCACACCGGCCGCGGCGCCGCCCGCGAGCAACTCGACATGCTCACCCGCCGCAAGTTCCCGCTCCAGAAGTTCGTCTGGGTACACGCCCAAAACGAGCGCGACCACCAAGTCCACGCCGAAGTCGCCCGCGCCGGTGCGTGGGTGGAGTTTGATGGCATCGGGCCCAAATCGCTCGACTGGCACCAGGAGTGCGTCGAGTTCATGGCTAAAGAAAACCTGCTCCACCGGGTCCTCATCAGTCATGACTCGGGCTGGTGGCACGTCGGCGAACCCGGCGGCGGCGACTTCCGCGGTTACGAGACCCTCTACCGCGACTTCCGGCCCCGGATCGCGCCCGGCTGGACCCAGCGCCTGCTCTGGGACAACCCCCGCGCCGCGTTCGGCAAATAAGCCGGCCAATTGCGCCCTGGCGACCCTTTCCCTTCGGTGCGCGCCTTGAGCCGCGAACTCAAAATCAACCCCAATACCGCCCACAAAGTAGTCGCCCAAGTGGTGCAGGAAGGCGTCCTCGAAGTGCTGCCCGGCCAAGGCACCGTGGTCGCCAAACGCCAGGCGCCCACCCGCGCCGAACGCACCGCCCTGCTCGGAGCCACGCTCGAAGAATTGGTGGTCGAAGCCCGTAAAATGGGCCTTTCCCTCGAAGAAGTGCGCACCGCGCTCGAGACCCAATGGCAGCGCTTGGGAGGCAAACCTAAATGAACCCGGTAGTTGAAACCCGCGAACTGACCCGCCGCTTCGGCTCCATCACGGCCGTCGATCGCGTCTCGCTCCAAATCCCCGCCGGCAGCGTCTTCGCGCTTATCGGCTCGAATTGCGCCGGCAAAAGCACGCTCATCCGCATGCTGACGAACCTGCTGGAGCCCTCCGCCGGCCAAGCCAGTGTACTAGGCGGCGATCGCCGCACTCTCACCGGCGATGGCTCCCGGCGCATCGGATACGTCGCCGAAGACCAGGAGCAGCCCGACTGGATGACCGTCGGCCAACTGCTCGACTACTGCCGCCGCATTAGAAGAAAGAAATTAAGCAGTCAGAGCACTAACGGCACGGGTGAAATTAGAGCGGCAACGGTGATCAGCGGATGGGGAAGGGATCGGTGCCGGGGAAGGGGATGCGGCCGAGGTTGATGTCCATGATGCGTTGGATTTTGGCTTTTTCGGCGAGGGCGCGGGCTTCTTCGGGGGTGAGTTTGGGTTCGTTTGGGGTGGCGGTTTTTTCGGCCGGTTCGGGACTGGTTTCAGTTTCGTTTCTAGTTTCGGGGGCGGGTGGTTTGGGTTCGTTTGGGG
>JBBQQS010000093.1:0-13232 GCA_038215525.1 Bryobacterales bacterium | reverse complement strand
TTCCGTTGCTCCGCGTCATAGCGCCATTTCAGCTTCGTGGCCGGCTCCACACTCACGGGCTCATTCACATGGTGCACCACCCACTCGTAATCGCGGCTGACTTTAGTCTCGGTTTCGAGACGCAGATAGATTCCCGCCGGAGAGGCGTGTAACTGGGTCCACTGGGCCAGTTCACTCTCGAAGACAAAGAATTCGCCGCCTAACTTCGGGAAGTAGTGCGCTTCGTAATAGCCCTCACGCGCGAAGGGAACGACGGCGCCGTTCTTGGCGAACACCGCTAGACCCGGACCATCGATTTGATAGGTCTGCTTACCCGCATAAGTGCGATTCGTACGCAGGTCAGTCCAAGTGCCCATCGGCAGCCGCAACGCGCGGGGCGCACCGGGCGCCAGCAGTAACTCATCGCCCACCAGGAAAGCATCCGCCATCGATCCGGCCTCCAGGTCTCCCGGATACTGCAAGGGAATCGGGTGGATCACCGGATAGCCCCGATCCTTCACTTCCTGTAAGTAAGTCACCAAATAAGGCTCCAAGGACCGCCGCAGGGCACTATCTTCGCCCAGCATCACCGGCATATAGTCGCACCAAAGCGGACGCTGCTCCCGGCAATCGACCGCCGGCACGGTAACTCCAGCCAGGCTCGCATGCACTAAGGCAGGCACGGACAACGGAATATCCTTGGCATACGGCGCTTTCGACAGTGGGTTCGCCGCGCGCGTGTGCAAGCCGGCCAAAAACCAGCGTTGGGGTACTAAGTCCAGGTGCCGTTCGTAGATATCTTTGAGCCTCGGTCCCAAATAGAAGACATACTCCACTAAGTCCGCCGCGCCACCGGCAACGGCGAAGGACTTCGTCAGGTCGAAGCGATAGGGCCCGCCCGGAAAGAAAACGCCATAGCCGCGGCTTGAGATCGCCAGCGCCGCCGACGCCTCAAGCTCCGACCCTCGTGCATCGAGCCGCAAGTCCTCCCGCGGGCCCACCCCATAGATACGCTCCTCGGGCAGAAAGACCCGCTCCAGCTTTCCGGCCCCGATGGTCTCCCAACTCGTTAGCCAAACCTTACGGCCGATATCGAACATCCGCAGACGGAACTCGCCCGGGTCCACTTCGATCGACAAGCTCTCCGTCTTCAGCAGCCAATGCGGCCCGCGCTCGAGCAGTTGGTACTTCACTTCCGTGCCGATCGCCGGCGACGGCGTCAGCTTGGCCCCAAAACGGCGCGCCACCCGGAAGCTCTTGTCAGAAATCCACTCGATCTCCGCCGCGCCATCCTGGCGCGTGAACCGCACCGTGTTGCCCTCCCGCGTTTGCGCTAGCAGCATACCCGCCAGGCAAAGGCAGCCGGGCAGCCACCTCATCCGACACGCACCAACTGAGCTTGCTCCTCGCCCGTCACCTGGGCGCCCGTCGCAGTGACGTAGACGTTCACCTCGGAGCGAATGCCGAATTCGGGCAAGTAAATGCCGGGCTCTACCGAGAAGCACGTGCCGGGAATCAACGTGCGCGTGTCGTGCGTTTCGAGGTTGTCCATGTTGGCGCCGGCACCATGCACGTCCTCGCCGATCGAGTGTCCAGTGCGATGGAAGAAACGATCGCCAAAGCCGGCCGCCTGGATGACACCTCGCACCGCGTCGTCGATCTGGAAGCCCTGCAAACCGGGCTTGGCCACCTCGCTGCCGGCACGGCGGGCTTCGGTGACAATGTTGAAGACGTTCTGCACGCGGTCCGGCGGCGTGGCGCCGTAGTAGCCGGTCCAGGTGACGTCGTAATAAACCGAGCCAGGGTGCGCGAGCTTGGCCCACAGGTCGATCAGCACCACATCGCCCGGGTTGATGATGGCCGTCTTTTCCGCACTGGGTTCATAGTGCGGATCGGAGGCGTTCGAGTTCACGGCCACGATCGGCCCATGGTCGGTCACCAAGCCTTCGCGCTCGAAGGCCTGCCGAATCCACTGCTGCAAGGCGTACTCGCTCATCCCGGCGCGGATGGTCTTGAAGGCGCTGCGGCGAATGGCGTCGACGCGACGCCCGGCTTCGAGATGGCCGGCGTATTGCTGCTCACTCCAGCGGGCTTCGAACTGCTGCAACAAGTCGGCCGAGGTCACTACGTCGACGCCGAGGGCCCGCACTTGCTCCACCGTCCCGGCATCCACCATGGAAATGGTGAGGATGGCGCACTGGGGCGAATACTGCATGGCCACCTTGCGGCAATCGCCCAGCAATTCGCGCAGCCCATCGGTAAGCGTCTGCCAGCCCGCGTAGGTGAGCTTCATGCCCGGCAGAGCGTCGATCATGCCGCTCTCAATCGAATGCACCAGCTTGCGCGGCTCACCCTGCGCAGGCACCAGATAGTACCAGCGGCGGCTCGGAGTCCTAGGCGGGGTGAAGCCTAGGACACGATAGGCGAGCGGATCGCGCAGATGGTGGTCATAGAACAACCAGCCATCCAGGTCCGCCTCACGCAGAGCGGCTTGAATTTCTTGTACGCGCATGGGTAAACACCTCAATGTTGGCGGCCAAGTCAGCCACTCCCGCCAAGTCTTTCGTATGGGTAATGGTAAAGCCTAACACGTCATCCAGCCAATCCTGGCTGGCGCCGTTCGGATGCTGCGTGGCGACGGTCAAGGTGTATTCGCCGCGCGCCAAATGGGCCGGAAACGAGAAGCGCACCAGAACCGTTTCGCCAGCCTCAACGGGACCAAGCGAAGCGCCTTCCACGCGCGTGTTGGTGCCGTAAACATCGATGCCCTGGCGGTTGCGAATCAGCAGTCCGCAGATGGGCGCCACTTGGGCCGTATGAAAGCGGATGGTCGCTTCCACCGACAGCCGATCGCCACTCGCCACCTTGTCCGCCGGCAGCAGCCGGACGTCGGTAATGCGGCTCTCCCCATCGCCATGGCCCGCGCTTTCGACCGCCGGCGTCGGCTCCGCATCGTCAGTGTGCACATGGGCCACATAGCGATTGATGGCTTCTTTCGTCTCGCCGGCGTATTGCACGCGGCCATTCAGCAGAAAGATGGCCCGATCGGCCAAGCGCTTCACCAAGCCCAGGTCATGCGACACGAACAGCATCGTCACTCCCCTTTGCTTTAACTCGTCGAACTTCCGCACGCACCGATTAGCAAAGCGGGCATCGCCCACGGCCAGCACTTCGTCGACGATCAGAACTTCGGGCTCCACGTGGATCGCGGTGGCAAAAGCGAGCCGCACGTACATGCCGGTGGAGTACTCCTTCACAGGCCGGTCAAGGAAAGCGCCAATCTCGGCAAAAGCAGCAATCTGCGGCAGCGCGCGCTGAATCGCCGGGCGAGACAAGCCGAGTAACTCGGCATTCAGGAAGACATTCTCGCGGCCCGTGAATTCGGGGTTAAAGCCGGCCCCCAACTCGAGCAACGCCGCCACCCGACCCTGCACGCGAACCAATCCACGAGTTGGCGGCAGGATGCCGGCGACGATCTGCAAAAGCGTACTCTTGCCGCAGCCATTGGGACCCACGAGCGCCATCATTTCGCCATTGGCGACGTCAAAGCTGATGTCGGTAAGCGCGGCGAAGTCCGTGTGGCGTGGGGCGGCAAAGGGCAGCGATTCCACCAGCCGGTCCACCGGGCGGGCGTACAGCGGGTAGACCTTGCTGAGATTGAGGACGGAGACCATCGCGTCCTTTCAGGTTAACTTAGGTTGCGGCGGAGATGCCACGCGGAGCTCCGTCGGCGCTCGGCCAGGGTGTTATCGTCAAAGAACGATGAAGCTTTTGCGGTTCCGATTCGGCAGTGAGATCCATACGGGCGTCTTGACCAGCGAGGGCATTGCGCCCGTAAACGAGATGAACGCCAAGCACGGGACGGCCGTGCCGAATGACCTGCTGGCGATCATTCAAACGCACACCGTCGGGCAGTTGAATCCGCAGGGCGTGCAGACGGTTCCCTATAGTGAAGTGACGCCTCTGCTTCCCTACCCCGTGCCGCCGAAGATCTGGTGCATTGGCCTCAATTACAAGACCCACGCGGTGGACATCAACGCCGTACAGCCGGACGAGCCGGGCAGCTTCATGAAGCCGGCGGCATGTCTGTTCGAGCCCGGCGGCGAGATCGAACTGCCGCCCCTCTCCGTCAGCAACGAAGTGGATGCCGAAGGCGAACTCGGCGTGATCATCGGCCGGGATTGCCGCTATCTCGACGCCGGCGACGTGGCCAGCGTGATCTTCGGCTATACGACCACTCTCGACCTGACGGCGCTCGACGTGCTCCGGAAGAATCCGCGCTATTTGACGCGGGCCAAGAGCTTCGACACGTTCTTCAGCTTTGGGCCAGTGGTCGTAACGCGCGACGAAGTGGCCGACGTGGATGCCCTCATCGTGAATACCGAGCACAACGGGCAGGTCTTCTCGAGCGATGTCGTGGCGAACATGCACACGCGGCCCTATGAGCTGGTGCGCTTCCACAGCGATTATATGACGCTGCATCCTGGCGACCTGCTCTCAACAGGCTGTCCGAAAGGCGCCCGCATTCAGCCCGGCGACCGGGTGCGCGGACATGTCGAGGGCGTCGGCAGCACCGCGGCGACGGTGGCCCCGTCGCGGCGCGAGAAACGCAGTTGGGTGGGTTAGCCGATATCAGTAAGTCGCCGTCGGCGTGGCGTGGGCATGGTGGATCTCCATACAACCCTTGCCCGTCGGTAGTAACTTCCCGGGATTCAACCGGCATTGCGGATCGAACAGCCGCTTGAAGTTGGCGATCATGTCGAGCGTATCTTCTGAGAATAGCTTAGTCATTAACTCCATCTTCTCCATGCCCACGCCGTGCTCGCCCGTAATCGATCCACCCACTTCAATGCAGTAAGCCAGAATCGCCTCGCCCGCCGCCACGGCCTTTTGTACTTCGCCGGGCTTGCGGGCGTCAAAGAGAATAATCGGGTGCATATTGCCGTCGCCGGCGTGGAAGATGTTACTAATCTGCACGCCAAACTCGCGGCTAATCTCGCCGATCCGCCGCAAAGTGGGCGCAATCTGCGTGCGCGGCACCACGCCGTCCTGCACATAGTAGAAGGGGCTCACGCGGCCAATCGCCCCAAAGGCATTCTTCCGGCCCTTCCACAACAAATCGCGCTCTTCGGCTGACTTCGCCAAGCGCACCTCCCGCGCGCCGGAAGCCAGACAAGTTGCGCGAATCGGCTCCAGTTGACTCTCCACCGACTCGGTTACGCCCTCAATCTCAATCAGCAGCACTGCCTGCGCGTCCATCGGATAGCCGGCGTGCGTCGCCTCTTCCACCATCCGCAACATCGGCCCATCCAGCATCTCGAGCGCCGCCGGAGTGATTTGCTTGGCCGTAATCTCGGCCACCGTATTCGCCGCCGCATCGGTGGTTTCGTAGATGGCGAGCATCGTCTTCACCGTCTCGGCCGTGCGCATCAAGCGCAACCAGGCTTTGGTCACCAGCACCATGGTGCCTTCGCTGCCGGTCAGCAACCCGGTCAGGTCATAGCCCGGCAGATCGCTCTCCGGGCCGCCGATTTCGGTGATGGTGCCATCGGGCAGCACTACTTCCAGGCCCAGCACGTGGTTGGTTGTCACGCCGTAAACCAGCGTGTGCGGGCCTCCGGCGTTCTCAGCGACATTGCCGCCAATGGTGCAGGCGCGTTGGCTGGAAGGGTCCGGCGCGAAGTAGTAGCCGTCGCGCTGCACGGCCAGCGTCACATCCAGGTTCACGACGCCCGGCTCCACCAGCATGCGCTCGTTGGCAAGGTCGATTTCGAGGATGCGATTCATGCGCGCGAACGAAATCATAATGCCGCCGGCCCGCGCAATCACGCCACCCGAAAGGCCCGTGCCCGCGCCGCGGCCGACAATGGCCAGGTTATTCGCGAACGCCAGCTTCACCAGCGCCGACACCTGCTCCGTGTTCTTCGGAAACACCACCACCTCGGGCTTGGCCTTGTCGATGCTGCCGTCGTATTCGTAGAGGCTCAAGTCCGCGCTTTGGTCCAGGTAACCACGCGCGCCCAACAGGTTGTGAATCTCAGATCGGACAGTGGCCGCGATCATTTCATGCTCCGAATCTGCTCCAGCACCTTGGGGTCAAGCCAGGTGCTGGAAGGCTCGCCTTCGTACTTGGCCAGCACCTTGCCGGACGAGTTGATGATATACGTCTCCGGGAACTTGAAGGTGCCATAACTGGCGCTGATGCGCGCCTCGGGGTCGCGAGAGGTGGCGAACTTCACGCGCATTCGCTCCAAAAACTTCTTATACGGCTTCTCGTTTTTGTCGACGCTAATGCCCAATATGACGACACCGTCCTTGGCCAGTTCTTCCTGCAGCACGTTCAACCGCGGCGTCTCTTCGATACAAGGCGGGCACCAGGTGGCCCAGAAGTTCAGCATCAGGATCTTGCCCCCGAAATCGGCACGCGTGAGTTTTTTGCCGCTTTCGGTGGTGATCGCAAAGTCCGGCGCCGTGTCGCCCACCTGCGTCACCTTCTCGCGCAGCGTATCGTAGATGACGAAGCCTAGGCCCAGCAACAAGATGAGGATCGCGGCGAGCGGCGGGCGGAGATCGAGTTTGGTGTTAGCCATCCAGTTGCTATTTTACGGTATCGCGGAACCCGTTTTGGGCATCTATAAGAAGGAAACTATGAAAATCACCCGGCGCATTGAATTCTCTTCCTCCCACGTGTGCGCCCTTCCCGGCCGGACGGAGGCCGAAAACCATGCGCTTTACGGCGCCGCGGCCAATCCGCACGGGCACGGACACAACTATGCGCTCGAAGTGACGATCGCCGGCGAGCCCGATCCGGTCACCGGCATGATCGTCGACTTAAAGGAAGTGAAAGAGATCTTGAACCAGGAGGTGGTGACGCCATTCGACCATCGCCATCTCAACTACGAAGTGCCGCCCTTCGACAAAGTCGTGCCGACCACCGAGAACATGGCTCTCGAAATCTGGCGCCGTCTTGCGCCGCACTTCACCGGCGCCAATGGCACGCTCGACCTGGTCCGTCTGTACGAAACCGAAGACCTCTACGTTGAATATGCGGGAGAGCCAGCATGAGGCTCACGCGCCGCTATCGCTTCTCCGCCTCGCACCGGTTACACTCCGATGAATTGACCGAAGCCCAGAACGACGCCACCTACGGCAAATGCAACAACCCCTACGGGCACGGCCATAACTACGTGCTCGAAGTGACGGTGCGTGGAACTGTCGACCCGGTTACTGGCCGCGTGCACGATTTGCCCGCGCTCGATGAATTCGTTACACAGGAAATAGTCTCGCGCTACGATCACCGGAATCTAAATGAACAGGTGCCGGAATTAGCGGGCCTCGTGCCCACCACCGAAGTCGTCTCCGCCGTCATTCACGCGCGTCTCGAGGCAGGTTGGCCGCAACAATGGCCAGTGCTCGACCGGGTACGAATCTGGGAGACCCGGAATAATATTTTTGAAGTCAGCAAGGAAATCCAATGACCCCCACCGAGATGAAAAAGAGTAACTCGAACGGCGTCCACCTGGCAGTTGAGCCGGTGGATCCGATGGCCACTCACGTTCACGGCATGCTCGAACTTCTGGGCGAAAATCCGCAGCGCGAAGGGCTCTTGAAAACCCCCGACCGCGCCGCGAAAGCTATGCGCTTCCTCACCCGCGGTTACCAGGCGAACCTGAAGCAGATCGTCAACGGCGCGCTCTTCGAAGCCGAAGTCGATGAGATGGTCATCGTCCGCGATATCGAGTTCTTCAGCCTCTGCGAGCACCACATGCTGCCGTTCAACGGCCGCATCCATGTCGCTTATTTGCCGAACAAGAAGATCATCGGCTTAAGCAAGATTCCCCGCATCGTCGACATGTTCGCCCGCCGCCTGCAAGTGCAGGAACGCTTGACCCACCAAGTTGCCGAGACCCTCCTCGAAGTTCTCGAAGCTCGCGGCGTCGGCGTCATCGCCGAAGGCAAGCACTTCTGCATGATGATGCGCGGCGTGGAGAAGCAATGTTCCAGCACCACCACCAGCGCCATGTTGGGTGAGTTCCGCTCCAACAAGTCCACCCGGGATGAGTTCCTGAGCCTGCTGCGCATGCGCTCGGACTTCTAGACGGCCCGCTTTTGACTAGAAGCATGACGGCCCGTTACGTTTACTGGAAAGACGGCGATCAATGGCTCGGGTACTTCGATGAGTTCCCCGACCATCTCACGCAAGGTGACAGCTTCGAGGACCTTCAGGAACATCTCAAAGAGCTCCACCAGGATCTTACCAGCGGCGAAATTCCAGGGATTCGGCGAGTTGCCGAGCTATAACTCAATCCCCTTCGCCTCCGCCTGCGGGCCGTTCACATTTCTTAAACAACTTTCGCGTTCAATCCGCGTTTAAGTAAGCAGAAGAGGCTTTGAGCAGCCCTAAGAAAACGATTAGGAGATTGACTTCCATGACCAAGAAATTCTGGATCGCAGCCCTGGCTGGCCTGCTCGGCATTGCCACCCTCGCCATCGCCCAGGGTCCGCACCATCGTGGCCCCGGCGGACCTGAGCGAGTTGGCCGTGCCAGAGGGGCAAACTTTGAATCCCTCAAAACCTACCTTGGCCTCACCGACACCCAAGTGGCTGGCCTGCGCCAGGCGCGTACTGACGGCTTTGACCTGGCCAAGCCCGCCATGAAAGAGAATGCCCAGAAGGCCCGCGATCTGCGCGCCGAAATGAACAAAGCCAACCCGGACTCGAACACGGTCGGCCGGTTGATGACCGAGATGAAGCAGTCCCGCGAACAGAATCGCTCGACGCAGACGCAGATCCGCGATAAATCGATGGCCATTCTCACCGAAGCCCAAAAGGCCAAGTTGAAGGCGCTCGAAGACGCGGCCTCCTTGCAGGAAGCCATTCGCGAAGCTCGTATGTCCGGCTTGCTCAACGCTCCCGCTGGCTCCACCGGCGATTCGATGATGCACGGCGGCCGCGGCTTCAAGCACTAAGCACTAAGTAATACGGCAAAACACACTGGCAGTCCTTGGCCTACGGCTGGGGTCTGCCTTCTGCATTCGGCCGTGCCGCCGGGCGCGCCGGAGCCGGGCAGCAATCGACCGGGCAGACGTCATGATTGGGTCCGTACAGGCCGCAGGCCCGCTTCGGCGTTGCCGGATCGAGCCGTTCCAGGATCAACTCCCGGACCATGGCGATGAAGCGCGGATCGGTGCCGACGCTCGCCACACGCGTAAAGCCGACCCCCAAGTGCGCGGCCTTGTCGCGCGCTTCGGTGTCGAGGTCGTACAACACTTCGAGATGATCGGAGATAAAGCCCACCGGCATCACCACCACGTGCTTCGCGCCCGCCGCCGCCGCTTCCTCAATCGCATCGCAGATATCGGGCTCGAGCCAAGGTTGCGTCGGTGGGCCACTGCGGCTCTGGTACACCAACCGGTAGTTGTCGCACCCGGCGCCTTCGGCCACCAACCGCGCGGCTTCTGCCAACTGCTTCACGTAGTCGGAAGTATCGGCCATCGACATGGGCACGCTATGGGCGGTGAACAACAAAGTCGCACCCGGTGCCGCGGCCAAAGCGGCCTTGGTGCTTTCTACCATCGGTTCGATAAATCCTGGGTGATTGTAAAAGACACGCAGCTTCAGGGTCTCAATCTCACCCGGATTGGCCGCCATCAAGTTCTCGCGATACTGCCGGCAACCGGAGTAGGAACTATAGGCCGAAGTAACGAAGCAGATCGCCCGCGTCACGCCATCCTGCTTCATGCGAGCAAAAGTATCGGGCAGCATGGGATGCCAGTTGCGATTGCCCCAGTAAATGGGCAAATGCGGCCCTTCGCGATCGAGCAGCGCTTGCAAAGCGGCAATCAACTCCCGGTTTTGGTCGTTAATCGGGCTCTTGCCCTCGAAGTGATGATAGTGCTCCGCGACCTCGAGCATGCGCTCACGCGGCACATTGCGGCCACGCAGCACATTCTCCAAAAACGGCATCACGTCATCGTGGCCATCCGGCCCACCGAAAGAAACAATCAGAATTGCATCGGACATAGCTCTAGCTTAGGAGATGCGCGCCGACTCGCGTACGCGTTGATTTACTTCCCGTACAAAAAGGGGCGGGTCATGGGGCGATAGCACGATCGGCCCCTCGGACGCCTGCACCAGCACCAGATTTTCGTCCCGGGACGCATACCAGAGATGCCGACCCAACGCGGGAGTCTCGAACCAACCCCAGAAGCCGAACAACCCGCCCACGGCCGGCCAACGCCAAGTGACTCGAGCCAACTCGGACGGCTCCACCAGCCGCGCGGACCGCAGCGAACCGAGCGCTAACCGCTTCTCCCCGGCTCGCCGCAGAATCACAATGCCCGCCTCGTCCACCCGGTACCCCATGGGCGCGAACCGAAAGGCCATCCCCACCGCCATCCCCAGCGCCGCCGCGGTCAGGTAAAAGACGAAGGATGGTGGCGGACCTGAATAGCTACACGCCAAAATCGCCAAGCCGCAAAGCAAGAATAGCGCCGTAAGGAGCCGAGTGGAACGGTTCCAGGCGGCCCCAAAAACCACCACGGAAGGGGTCGCGGTCGGCGCAGGCAATGTAGACATCAGGACAATAGTATATCGATATTAAGGGACCTATTCGTCCCGCAATATGCGCAAAGGACGTTGGGCCAAAATCCGGGAACTCGCCAGCCATCCAGCGACATTGGCAATCAATGCCGAGCCGACAATGGCCACTATGACGGGTAACAAGCTGGCACCCAACTCCGCCTCAAAGAAACGTGACATCAGTAAATAAGAGAATCCCGTCGCCAAACCCCCGCCCAAGAGCCCTGCCAGCGCTCCGAGCACCAGAAACTCCACCGAGAAGATCGCCGCAATCCGCCGGCGCGTACCGCCAAGCGTCTTCAGAATTGCCACTTCCCGGATCCGCCGGAAACGCGTGCCGGCTATCGACGAAGCCAGAATAATGATGCCCGCCACAATCGCAAAACCCGAAATAAACCTGACGACCACCGCAATTTGGTCCACCACCTCTTGAATGATGTCCAGCACATCGGCCACATTGATCACGCTTATCGTGGGAAATTGCCGGTAACTGGCCCGCTGCAAAGCCGCCACCTGACTGGTCTTTACCCGCACGCCGCCAAAGTAATTCAAGGGTAATCCGGCTAGCTGGTCTTTCCGGAAGATAAATTCGACGCCCGAACCCATGCGCACTTGTTCGATCTTGAACGTGCCCACCACCTGCACATTGATCGTGCGGCCATAGGCGTCGAACTGCAGCGCCGTGCCACGCTTGGCCTTTAAGGCTTTGGCCGCGTCCTCGTTAATCAGGACGTCGTTCGGCCCGGCGAGCCAGTTGCCGCTCGCCATTTCGACGAAGTCCGGCTTGGTGTCGTACCAGGTGACGGTCCGCGTTTGAAGGAAGCGCCGCTCGAAACCCTTGAGTTCGAGTTGATCGAGGGCCTTGCCATTCACGGTCTTCAGGCGAATCGCCACCGCCGGCACGATCTCTGGCTCCTTGGTGACGCCCTGCTGTGCCTTCAGCAGCTTTACCAACGCGTCCTTCTGGCTATCCTGAATGTCGATCAGGAAGACGTTCGGCATGCCGGGCGGCGCGCTGGCCGCGAGTTGGCCGATCATCTGCTGTTGCACCAAGTAGACGGTGAGCGTGAACATCACCCCCACGCCCAAGGCCACCAGGACGGCGCCGGCCTGGTTGCCGGGCCGGTAGAGATTGGCGATGCCATGGCGCAAGGCCGATGGGAACCAGAACGGCACGTGCTGCTGGAAGCGGCGCAACAGCCATAGCAGCAGCCAGGCGGCGCCGCTCAACAGCAGAAGGCTGAAGGCCAAACCGCCCACGAAGAAAAGGCCCAGCCGGGCTGAATCGCGCCAATTGCCTTCGGCCAGCCAACCGGCGATACCGGCCATGCCGAGCAGGATGAGCACTCCGGCCAGCAAGGCGGGCCATTGCCGCCGCAAGCGTTCGCGCCAGGGCAAGCGCGTCTCGCTCATATCGCGGCGCAGGATGAGAATCGGCCGGATGTGACGCACGGCGAGCAGGGGCACGGCCGTAAAGAGCACGGTGGCCAGCAGGCCGATCAGGATGCCTTGGGCGACGCTGCTGGGGTCGATCCGAAAGTCCGGCGTGATCTGGAAATAACGGGCGATCAGGAGCGGGAAGGCGGCCTGGATCATTGCGCCAAAGAAGACGCCCAGCAGGCCACCCAGCAGCCCCAGAGCCAAGGTCTGCAAGAGATAAATGCGCATCACCTGCGTGCTATTGGCGCCCAGGCACTTCATGATGGCGATCGAATCGAGCCGTTGCTGGACGTGCGAGTGGATTGCCATGGCGACGCCAATGGCGCCGACGATCAAGGCTATCAGGCTGACCAAACTCAAGAACGTGGTCGAGCGCGTGAGTCCGCGCGTGATCAGCGGATGAGTCTCGCGGAAGTCGATCACCATGGCTTCGGGGAAAGTCGACTTTAACTCCAGCCGGATCTTCTCGACCTTGGCCGCGTTCACCGCATCCGGCGGACCCTTCACTTCAGGCGGCAGCTTGAACAGCAAGCGCTGGGCGGCGCGGCTGCCGAAGCGCAGCAGGTTGGTGCGTTCCAGCCCCGCGCGCGACATCATCAAGCGCGGGCCGACATTCAGGCTGCCGGCCATGCGATCCGGCTCTTTCTCGACAATGGCCGCGGCACGAAAGTCGATGCCACCCACTTTGATGGTGTCGCCGAGCTTCATTTGGAGGCGCAGCAGCAGGTCTTCGCTGACGGCGACCTGATCGGCGGTCAGCACGGCGGCCAGGCGTCCGGCGGGCTTCAGGATCACTTCGCCGTAGAAGGGATACTCGGACGGGTCAACCGCCTTGACGGAGACGAGCAGCGGGTCCGGCATGCGCTCGGTGGCGGCCATGGTGACGGTTTCGGTAATCCAGGTCCGCAGAATGCCTTGTTTTTCGAACTCGGCGAGCTTGGCCTGCTGCTCGGCGTTCGGCAGGAGGAACTGGCGCACCGACACATCGGCGGCCATCAAGGTGCGGGCTTCTTTGAGCAACAGTTGCTTGAAGGAGGCCGCGAAGCCGCGGACACCGGTTAATGCGCCGACACCGGCCGCCACGGCGAGAATGACGAAGAAGAACTTAACGCTCGAAGCGCGGCCCTCGCGCCAGGCGATCTTGGCGGCCGTCTTCCAGGAGAGGCGGGGCATTACGCGGCCACCTTCATGACATCCGAGACGATGAGACCGTCGCGCAGGGTGATGATGCG
>JBBQQS010000092.1:0-13235 GCA_038215525.1 Bryobacterales bacterium | reverse complement strand
AAGTAAGCCTTCCGCGCCCGCGACTTCCGGATCGCCTGCGGAATCCCTTCCCCCAGCAGGTTCGGAATCACGCTCGTATACAACGACCCTGGGCCCATCGTGATCAAGTCAGCCTCTTCGATCGCCCGCAGCGTCTCCGGCAACGGCGGACACACCCGCGGCACCAATTGAATCGTCTTAATCGCAATTCGCGCCCGGCTGATTTTCGTCTCCCCCAGCACGCGCTTGCCATTCACCAGTTCCGCTTCCAGGCTCACATTGCAATCAGTAGAAGGGAAGATTCGCCCGCCGGTGGAAAGAATCTCAGACGACAGCTTTACGGCGTGCGCAAAGTCCCCGGTGAGGTGCGTCAGAGCCGTCAGGAACAGATTGCCGAAGCTATGGCCGGTGAGCCCCTTGCCCGCAGTGAAGCGGTATTCGAAGAGCTTGGTGAGCAGATCACCATCGTCCGACAGCGCCACCAGGCAATTGCGAATGTCCCCCGGTGGCAGCACGTCGAGTTCCCGCCGCAGCCGTCCCGAGGAGCCGCCATCGTCCGTCACTGTCACCACGGCCGCGATCTCGATCGGCGGCAAGCCGTCAATCGGGGCCACATAACGCTTCAGACCGCGCAACAAGGACGAAAGCCCGGTGCCGCCGCCAATGGCTACCACACGCAGTGCGTCCGTCCCGCGATTCAGGCGCCGATTTGGCATTCGCTGGCTAACTGCCCATCAGCACTTCGCGAATCGGCTGGAACTTCGCCAGCTCGAGAAAATCCGGATCGCCCATCGCCATGGCCCGGTTCCGCGGTTGCATCTGAATGGCCCGTTTCAGGTGGCTGACGGCCCGGTCCACTTCGCCTAGATTCCCCAGCGCCACCGCCGCCGCGTAGTGGCTATAGTCCGTCTCCTGCTGCTTCAACGCAAACTCCAGTAGCCCGGCCGCTTCAGCGTAGGCCCGCAGATTCATCCGCGCCACCGCGTAAGCATAGTTCTCTTCCGCGCTCCGCTTTTCGGGCTCCGGCCGGGCCAGCCGGCTTTCGCACATTCGCAGATGGGTGCGCGCTGAATATGCCATTTCGCGCACCGGCCCTTGCGCCACTTGCTCAAACAGCGGCAGCGCCCGAACAAAATCGCGCTGGTGAAATAGGGCCATCGCTTGGTTAAAGCTCTCCGCTTGCATTGCTGCAGGACTCTCAGTTGTCTTGTGGTTTTTTGTTGCCAATTTGGTCTTATCGATGCCATCGGCCCTTTGGCCCCAATCGCATCGGCCTCCGTCAGAGCTTCTCCAGCTCCTTAAACATTTGATTATGCCAGATTGAGCCGCCCTCCAGTGGACCGCCCCCAAGCCCGGAAGATACCATAAAGTGTGCCGCCGAAACTCGTTCTCCTAGTCTTGCCCTTCCTCGCCTTCGCCGCCAAGAAGCCCGTCACGCTTGAGGCCGTCTCCTCTTCCTCTTCGAGCCCCGCTCCCCGCGTCCTCTGGGCCCCGGATGGCGCTTCCTATGTCACCCGCGCTCGCGATAAAGTCGTACTCCATCGCCTGGAGCCAAAAAGCGAGACCGAACTGGCCGACCTGAAGCAACTCGAAGGCCAAGCCAAAACCGTGCCCAGCAGCGGCCCCTTCGATTGGGAGAATCGCCGCGTGATAGAACAGCCCATCCAGTGGTCCACCGACGGACGCTCGCTCCTCCTGATCACCGGCGGCGACCTTTTCCTCCTCGACATCGCCCAGAAAAAGGTCCGCCAAGTCACCGCCACCAACTTTGCCGAGCGCGACGCTAAACTCTCCCCGGACTCGAAACACGTCTCCTACCGGCAGGACCATGACCTCTACTCCCTCAACCTCGCCTCCGGAAAAATAACCCGCCTCACCTCCGACGGCTCGCCCACCCGCATGAACGCCAAGCTCGACTGGGTCTATCCCGAAGAGCTCGAAATCGGCACCGCCCATTGGTGGAGCCCCGACGGCAAGTGGATCGCCTACCTGCAATTCGAGGTCAGCGCCGTCAATGTCTATTCCCACGTCGACTATTCCAAAGTGGAAGGCCAAAGCGAACCTGAACGCTATCCCAAGGCCGGCAGCAAGAACTCCACCGTCCGCTTCGGCATCGTCCCCGCCGGAGGAGGCAAAACCCGCTGGATCGACGTCGGCAGTTCCGATGACTACTTATTCGGCCGCGTCAATTGGACCCCTACCCGCGTCCTCGTCACCCGTCTTACCCGCATCCAAAATCGCCTCGACTTACTCAGCATCGAGCCCAAAAACGGCAAGATCGAAACCGTACTTAACGAAGAAGACCCCTACTGGATCAACCTCTCCGACGAATTCCACTTACTCGCCGACGGCAAGACGTTTCTGTGGTCCAGCGAAAGCACTGGTTTCCGGCATCTCTACTTACGCAGTCTCTCCGGCGCCCCGGCTAAGCAACTCACCACCGGTGATTGGGAAGTAACTGACGTCGCCTGCGTCGACGAAAAAGCCCGGCAGATTTACTACACCTCTACCGAAGCCTCGCCCCTCGAACGCCAATTCCATGCCGTCAGTTTCGACGGTGGCCCGCGCCGTCGGATCAGTCAAGCCGCCGGTACCCACAATGTCTCCATGGCCCCCGGCTGCGCCATCTATTTCGATAACTACTCCAGCCTAACCGCGCCGCCCCAGCGCACCTTCCATCGCGCCGACGGCACGCAAGTCGAAGTCGTTCGCCCCTCCAACATCAAAGTCCTCGAAGACTACGAGATCCTGCCCACCGAGTTACACCAGGTCGCCGGACCCGACGGCACGCTCTTCCATGCCCGCCTCGTCAAGCCCGCCGGCTTTGACCCCGCGAAAAAGTACCCTGCCATCGTCATGGTCTACGGCGGCCCCCATACCCAAACTGTCCGCAACCAATGGGCAGGCGTCACCTGGGACCAAGCCCTCGCCCACCAGGGCTTCGTCATCTGGCAACTCGACAACCGCGGCTCCGCCGGCCGCGGCCATCTCTGGGAAAGCAAAGTCTTCCGCCAATTCGGCAAACAAGAGTTAGCCGACCAACTTACGGGCCTTGACTATCTGGCCAAGCTTGGCTTCATAGACCCCACGCGCGTGGGCATCTACGGCTGGTCCTTCGGCGGCTACATGACCCTTTATAGCCTCCTAAACGCCCCCGACCGTTTCGCCGCCGGCGTCTCCGGCGCCCCCGTCACTGATTGGCGCTTATACGACACCATTTACACCGAACGCTACATGGGCTTGCCCCAGCAGAATGAGCTAGGTTACAAAGCCAGCTCTCCCGTTCATGCCGCCGCGAACTTGAAAGGCAAGTTACTGATAGTTCATAACATCGGGGACGACAATGTCCTTTTCCAGAACGGCATGATGATGATGAATGCCTTGCAGTTAGCCGGCAAGCCCTTTGAAACCATGCTTTATCCGCAAAAAGCCCACGGCGTCTCCGGACCCGCCCGCCGTCACTTACTCGAAACCACGACCAATTTCTTTATTCGGGCGCTGAAGCCGTAAGTTGCGCTGGCCGCGCGTCGCTGCCTTGCTGCATAGTCAGTGCGTCCCAACGCTGGTCATCCGTCAACCGGCCCTGCCGCACCAGATACTCGCCCAGCGGTACGCCCTCGGGCTTTACCTGCAAGGCCCGCCGCACCTGATCGCGAGTCACGTAACCTAAGTCCGCCAGAATTTCGCCGAGCGGCCGCTTCTGGGACATCAATGCCGCCCGCGTCGGATAGGCATGCGCCGTCTTCACCCAGCGCAATGGCTCACCTCGCCACTTGGCCCGCGCAAACTGATGCACCGCCCGCGCCGTCGACAGTAAGTTGATCACATTGCCCCACAGCATGCGTACCGGTGCGCCCAGAGCGAACCAGGGGCCATAGATCCGCGCTGAATACCCCATCCTTACGAGCATCCGGTAGATTTGGAACCCATAGGCCACGTCGATCAGCCCTTGGCTCGAAAACGGCATCTGTCCAGTTGGCGCTTGCCAGCCCAAGGCCCCGGCCACAAACAGAGCATTACACACCGCTGTCAGCGGATATCCAATTAGCCCCTTCCGGTCCCGCCACCACCAATACCGCCGGATCCAATTGCCCCGCCAACCGTTCATCTCCCAGCTTTGGAGCGAGATGCCCGTGATCCAGCGTGTCCGCTGCTTCACCGCCGGCCAAAACTCTCGCGGAAAATACTCCCGCGTCGCCATCAG
This sequence comes from Bryobacterales bacterium, assembly GCA_038215525.1. GTDB lineage: Bacteria > Acidobacteriota > Terriglobia > Bryobacterales > Bryobacteraceae > JALHNI01. Next base: position 9,052 of record JBBQQS010000092.1, on the reverse strand, counting down.
CTTTCCGCGCTGCCACACCAGCGGCAACATCCGCTGCCGCCCGCCCAATTCCTGCACCCGCCGGCCCAACTCATAATCCTCCGTCAACGATCCCGGCTGGAAGATCTGGTTATTCCCCGTCTCCGCAATCCGCTCGATTATCGCCCGCGTCAGCCCCGTCCCCACGCCGCAGGAAGGCAGAAAGCCGCCCAAGTACGTCCGCGCCTGCAAGTCCTTGGCCTGCGTTTCGGCGAACTCATCGCAGTAGACGCCATGCGTCAGGTTCAGGAACGGCGTGGGAAGCGCAATCACCGGCACCTGCACCATCTCGGCGTCCTGCATCTCCGCCGCCAACCAGCGCAGTTCGCTCGGGTGGATCATGTCCTCGGCGTCGTGCATCAGTACGATATCGAACCGCTTGCCGCACTGCTCCTCATGGAGCATCAGGTGCTGCATCGTCCAATTCAGGCAATCGGCCTTGTTCGTCGGCCCATCGTGCGGGCAAACCGCCAGATGCACCCGCGACCGCCTCGCCTGCACCGACTGCACGGCGAACATCGTCGCCGGATCGTTGGGATAGACGCCCACGAAGAAGTCGTAGTGCGCGTAGTCGAGCACTGACAGATTGTGTTCGAGCATCTGCCCGATCACGTCGCTCTCGTGCCAACAAGGCACCAGAATCGCGACCCGGGGCAGGGGATTCTGCAGGAGCAGCGCCGACCGCGCAGAACGTCGCGCACGCCGCGTCATCCAGCGATGCAACATCGCTACGTCGAGGACGAGATCATCGAGACCACTAATCGCGATCCAGAGTCCGAGAACGAGAAAGGCCCAACCAGCCAGGTTTTCAAGATAATGCACCCGCTAATAAGTGGGTTTCGCGAGCCATTATTCTCACATATTTTTTCTCTCCAGAAAATTCTTCTGATCTCAAAAAAACTACTCGGAGCACAAAAAAACTACTCGGAGCAGGCTGCATCTGCTACATAATAAGGGAGATGTACGCGTGATGAGAACGTGTTCTCAAGAAAAAGTGTGGGTTAACGCAACGACTTGGCAGCGTCGAATTCCACCCGAAACTCGGAAAGCAAGGCCTCTGCCTGCCCCTCCAGACCAATTCGGCCCAGCACGGTGATGCAAATGTCTACATCCGTTCCCTCCGGCGGCCCGGCCAGAGCGACGATCCCCACGCCCAACCGGTTGACACACTCATCCGCGACCGACACTGCCAGGCTGAGCGAGCCCACCACTGGTGCGTGGTGATTCCGCACCGCATCCTGCAGCGAAACCGGCAGCTTCCAGATGCGCAACGCCTCGGCCGAAAGCGCCGCGTGGTCGGTCTCCAGCACAAACCGCTCCGCCTCCAGCATCCCGCAGCCCGTCTTCGCCGCATGGGCCTCAATATCCAGGTGATCGGCCGGCGACGCCATCACAATCAGCAGTTTGCCTAGGTCATGCAGCAGGCCGGCCAAAAATGCCCCCTCTGGAAACTCAACCTCCATCCGCTGGGCCAGCGTGTCGCACAGGATCGCCGTGGCCAGCTCATGCATGTTAAACCGCTTAAGCGACCAATGATTCGCCGTCTTCACGCTCCGCCACATGTTGGCCACCGACAGCGTCAGTACCAGGTTTCGCAGCTTGTTGATCCCCAGGATCGCCACCGCGTTCGAGATGGCCATCACTTCCGTCCGCCGCCCGTACGCCGCCGAGTTCACCATCCGCAACACATTGCCCGTCAGCACCGTGTCCTGCTCAATCAACGCCCCCATCTGCCGATAGGAAAACGAATCGTCGCCCAACGAAGCCAATAGCTTGTTCAGCACCGGCGAAAACGGCGGCAAATCGTTCAGCCGGGCCAGGATCGCCATCTGGTTCGGGGGCAGGGTAGCAGGGTCGGCGGTCGAGCTCGTCAGCAAACTCATGGTATCTCTGCATATCGGCCGGCAAAACCCCGATAATAGAAAGTAGCGAATGCCCAATTTGCCCCCAGACCTGCCGCTCCCCAACGCCCCGCCCGCCATCGCCGTGCGTAATCTCTTCAAAACCTACGGGCAGAAGCACGCCGTCGACGGCCTCAACCTCGTCGTCCCCCGCGGCTGCTTCTACGGCTTCCTCGGGCCCAACGGCGCCGGCAAAACCACCACCATCCGCATGCTGATGGGCCTCATCCCGCCCACCTCCGGCGAAATCGAAATCCTCGGCTTCCAAATGTCCCGCCAGTCGCTCGACATTCGCCGCCTCCTCGGCCTCGTCCCGGACGACACCCTGCTCTTTGACCACCTCACCGGCGGCGAATTCATCGAATTCGTCGGCCGGCTATACGGCCTCCCCCTCCGCGAAGCCCATGAGCGCAGTCGCGAGTTGCTCGCCCTCTTTGAGCTCGACGGCAACGCCCGCAAGCTCATTGCCGAGTATTCGAAAGGCATGCGCAAGCGCTGCGCCATGGCCGCTGCGCTGATCCATCGGCCGCAACTCTTTCTCATGGACGAGCCCTTTGAAGGCGTCGATGCCGTCGGCGCCCGCCTCATGAAGAACATCCTCATCGAGCAAGTCCGCCGCGGCGCCACCATCTTTCTCACCAGCCACGTGCTCGACGTCGTCGAACGTCTCTGCGACCGCATCGCCATCATCCATGAAGGCCAACTCGTGGTCGAAGGCTCCATGGACGATCTACGCCAAGGGCCAGATTCCGACCGCGAGACGCTCGAAGAGCTCTTCGTCCGCACCGTGGGCGGCGCACCCAGTACCGAAAAGCTCGAATGGCTGGCCTAGCGCCGATGACCGCCCCCCTCCGCGCTATCCTCTGGGCTCAGTTCCGCATCCTGCGCAACTTCTATCCGCGCACCGGCCCCATCGCCTCGCTCTTCGCCGCCCTCCTCACTCTCTTCTGGTACGGCCTCTGGACCGCCCTGGCCGTCTTCATCGCCGGCGTCCTCCGCCAGCCCGAACAACTCCGCTCCGTCCCCTCGCTCAACCTCCCCAGCCTGTTCTCCAATGGACTGCTGCTCATCTTTGCCTACTGGCAACTCGTTCCCCTAATCCTGGTCTCCAGCGGCATGACGCTCGACCTTTGCCGCCTCGCCGTCTATCCCATCTCCGACGCCCAACTCTTCTGGATGGAGGTCTTGCTCCGCGTCACCACCAGCCTCGAGATGCTGATCCTCCTTGCCGGGCTGGCTGTTGGCTTGGCCGGCAACCCGGGCGCGTCTCCGTGGGCCTGGATCGCCTTGCCCGCTTACATCCTCTTCAATCTTCTGGTCGGCGTCGCCGTCAAGGACCTTCTCACGCGCCTCCTCGCCCAGCGAGGTTGGCGAGAAGTCGTCGTCCTCCTCTTCGTCTCCCTCGCCGCCCTCCCGCAATACGTCAGTGTCTTCGGGATGCCCGCCTGGGTGAAGAGCCTGCTCAAAATGGCCCCGCCCGTCTGGCTTCCCTGGGCCGCCACCGCTGACCTCCTCCTCGCTTCACGCGTCGTCTGGCCCGCGCTCCTCATCCTCCTCACCTGGCTCGTTGCCGCCTACGGCTTTTCCCGCTGGCAATTCGCCCGCAGCCTCCGCTTCGATCGCGAAGAGGTTAAGGCTGCGGAAAACTCCACCAACCGCGCCGGCCTCATCGAACACTTCTACTGCCTCCCCCGTCGATTCTTCCCGGACCCGCTCGCCGCCTTGCTCGAAAAAGAACTTCGCTTCTTGAGCCGCGCCCCGCGCTTCCGCCTCGTCTTCCTGATGGGCTTCTCCTTCGGCCTGATGATCTGGCTCCCCATCGCCCTCGGCAACCTCGGCTCCACTTCGCGCTCCAGCTTCCTGGCCAACAATTTCCTTACCGTCGTTTGCATTTACGCCCTCACCCTGCTAGCCGAAGTTGCCTTCTGGAACCACCTCGGCTTCGACCGGGCCGCCGCCCAGCTCTACTTCCTCGCCCCCATCTCCTACCGCACCGTCATCCTGGCCAAGAACCTCGCGGGATTCGCCTTCCTCCTGCTGGAGTTGTTCGCCATCTTTCTGGTGATGCTAGGGCTCAGGCTCCCGCTTCAGCCGCAACAATTTCTGGAAGCCATGGCCGTCACCTTCGTTCTGGGCTTGTTTCTCGTCTCCGTCGGCAATGCCGGATCCACGCTTTACCCCCGCCCGGTGGACCCCAGCCAAAGTTGGCGTTCGAGCTCCGCCGGTCGTTTCCACACCCTGCTGCTGCTCTTCTATCCGCTCGCTTCCATTCCCATCCTGGTCGCCTACGGAGCCCGCTACGTGCTTTCGTCAAAGCAACCAGCCCTCGCCCCTTTCGCTTTCTATGCTGTCCTCTTCTTGGGCATCGGCGTCGGCTACGCCGTCTACCAGGCGGTACTCGACTTCGCCACCAGCCGCGCCGAACGCGACCGCGAAAAGATCATCGCCGCTTTGTCGGCCAGCGCCGGCCCCGTCGCCGCCTGAGGCGGCTAACGCAGGGGCAGGGAATATGGCAACCGACGCTTTTGAGGCACACTAAGAAGAGAAGGAGATCTTATGGACGCTGGTAAGAAGTTTCTCGAAGAGAACGCGAAGAAGGATGGCATCCAGACGACCACGTCTGGCCTGCAGTATGAGGTGGTTCGCGAAGGCACCGGCCCTAAGCCGGGTGCGGTGAGCACGGTGGAGGTCCACTATGAAGGCCGCTTGATCGACGGCAGAGTCTTCGACTCCAGCTATCAGCGCAAGCAGACAATTTCCTTCCCCTTGAATCGCGTGATTCCGGGTTGGACCGAGGGACTGCAACTGATGTCCACCGGCTCCAAATATCGCCTCTATATCCCCTCCGAACTCGGCTACGGCGCCCGCGGCGCCGGCGGCGATATCCCGCCCCATGCCGCTCTCATCTTTGACGTCGAACTGATCTCGATTCGCTAGCCCTAACCGCGTTTTGGTTCCCCTGCCCATCGGCACACCATCTCAGATCAAGGCCGTACTCACTCAGAGATGCAGGGGGCATGGGGACAAATATATTAGTGACGCTTCGCAATCAATAATTAATTGACTCTTTCGGCCGTGGTCTCTACTCTTCCTAACTGGGTCCAAAATTGGCCCAATTCGTAAGAAAGAGTATTTATCGCCATGCATGACATTGTTGATACCGCGGTAGCGGCCGGATCGTTCAAGACGTTAGCCGCCGCATTGGGCGCAGCGGGATTGGTGGAGACTTTGAAGGGCGCGGGCCCGTTTACGGTTTTTGCTCCCACGGATGAAGCGTTCGCCAACTTGCCTGACGGCACGGTGGCGACGTTGCTGAAGCCGGAGAATTTAGAGAAATTGAAAGCGATTCTGACTTATCACGTGGTGGCTGGCAAGGTTCATGCCGGCGACGTCATGAAGATGACTTCGGCCATGACGTTGAACGGCAACGCCGTCAAAGTTGCCGTGGATGGTGGCCATGTGCACATCAACACCGCAGTAGTGAAGACGGCTGATGTGGAGTGCACCAATGGTGTCATTCATATCATCGATGCGGTTTTGTTGCCCGCTTAAGCTGAATCTAAGGTAGTACTTTGGAAGTCGGGGTCGCCCCCGGCTTCTTTTTTGTTCCATGAGAGATCCCAAGCGAAGCGCGCCGCCGAAGCACCTTGGGGGGTTCCGGAAGCGCCTCCATCGCGAGGGAGAGTCACCCGTATTTTCGCCACGGTCAATGGTGAGTCGAATTCGAACCCGATCATGGCTGGATGGCGGATGCTACCGACACCGTAGCGCTCGTCTCCGCCGCGCCGAAGGTCAGCGACAAAGCAAGTGCCGCTCCGGGCTCAACGCCTTCAGGGATACGGACCCGGAGGGTTACCACGAAGGCACAGTTCTCATTTATTTTTTTCACCGCCCCTCACAGCGCCGAGGTGGCACTCGTCCGGATCTTCCAGAAGCAAATCGCTTTCTAGGCGGCGGACCAGTTGATGAGGCCGGAGTAGGCGGTGGCGAGGATGACAATGCCGAAGGCGATGCGGTACCAGGCGAAGATGGTGAAGTCGTGGGAACCGATGTAGCGGAGCAGCCAGCGGATGCAAAGGAAAGCCGAGATGAAGGCGGCGATTGAGCCGACGCCGAACCAGCCGAGGTCGGCGCGTTCGAAAAGGGCACGGGACTTGTAAGCTTCGTAAACCCCGGCGCCAATCAGGGTCGGAATGGCCAGGAAAAAAGAGAATTCGGTGGCCGCTTGGCGCGAAAAGCCGAAGAGCAATCCCGCGATGATGGTGGCGCCGGAACGGGACGTGCCAGGCACCAGTGCGAGGCATTGGGCGAAGCCGATTTTGAGGGCGTCCGCCCAACCCATCTGGTCCACGTGACGGATGGTGATCCGATGCTGCCGGCGCTCCGCCCAGAGAATCACGAACCCGCCAGCGATGAAGGCGCAGGCGACGGGCACGGGGTGAAAGAGGTAAGACTTAATGAGCTTGCCGAAAGCCAACCCCAGCACGACGGCCGGCAGAAAGGCGACCAGGACATTACTAACGAAACGGCGAGCCGATTCGTGTTGCCCGAGCCCAACGAGGACGGCCAGAAGGCGCGCCCGGTACTCGACCAGGATGGCCAGGATAGCCCCGGTTTGGATGACAATCTCGAAGACCTTGGCCTTTTCACTTTGGAAGTCGAGCAGGCTGCCGGCGAGGATGAGATGGCCGGTGGAGGAGATGGGCAGAAACTCGGTGAGTCCTTCGACGATACCCATCGCCAAGGCCTTGAGGTAAAGCAGATCCATAAAGATTAGGTAGCCAGGAGCGCCCAGAGGCCGATCGCGACGCCGACCGGCAGCAGCAATTCCGGCCAACGTTCGCGCGCCCAGACGGCGGCAGCCTGAACACCAATGCGGCGCCAAGCGGACCGATGCCGGGCCGGGAGAAAGGGAACGGGATCGCTGGCCGCGCCGCGGGCCGCAAGCGAGGCGCGGGGCGCGGCGTGCTTGCGGGCGAAGGCTTCGGTCCAGGGCAGTTTGGGCGATGTGAGCCGAGCCTGAATGTGGCTGGGCATTCCGCGCAAGGCGCGGACTATCTCTTCGCGGCCCGCGCGATCGGCGAGCAAAATCGTGGCGGAATTGGCGCCCGACGTAGATGCCATCAGTTGATGCTTCAAAGCCGGGGGTATCTGGTCCAACGACGAATACACGCTAATGCGTTTCCCGGCGGAAATCAAAATTGTGCTTTGACGGATCGTTTGTGTCGACACGGCACCTCATCTAAATTCTTCGCGAAATCTTTAACCTGCGGCGGGCAGGCCCGCCCCCAGCGCATCCCCTTGAGCGGCGGCCAGATCGAATTGGCCCGCCTTCTCCGAGATCACCTGGATGAAGCCCAAGGCCGCTTTTGACAGCGCCTTGTCCTTCCGGTAAATCAACCCCAGCCGCCGGATCATCGATTCCGGCCCCAGGCTTACCGCCCGCACGCGGCCGGTTTGCAATTCTTCCTGGACGTGTGAGTTGGCCAAAAACGACAAGCCTAACCCCGCCATCACAAAACGCTTAATCATCTCGGTCGAGTCCAGTTCCATGGAGACCTGCAACTCATCTTCCACTGGCTCGAGCCACTGGTTCAACCGGGCCCGCGTGGTGCCGGTCTTCGGCAGCAGTAACGGGAAGCCGACAATATCACGGGCGGTTACCCGGTCGCGATCCGCCAGCGCATGGCGCGACGGGGTCAGCAACTTGATTTCGTCCGAAAATATCTTTACCACTTGCAATTTCTTTTCCTGCACCGGCAACTGCGTAATGCCAAAGTCGGCGAGGTTATCCTGCACTGCCTGCACTACCCGCGATCCATAGGACCGGTCCACTAAGAGCTGGACGTTCGGATACAACTTTTTGTAATCCGAAAACACTTCGGGCAATACGTAGATGCAAGTCGCTTCGTTGGCCGCAATCACCAACTCGCCGCGCGGAACGCGTTCGAGTTCGTTAATCGCATCCTGCGCTCTTTTTCTGAGTTCTAGAATCTGTTCGGCATATTCGGCGAAAATCTTACCCGCGGTGGTAAGAGAAATGCGCGTACCGAGGCGCTCAAACAGATTACTGTTCAGTTCCTGTTCGAGCTGACGGACCTGGGCCGAGATGGCGGGTTGCGTACGAAAACAGGTCTGCGCGGCTTTGGAGAAGCTCTTGAGCCTGACGATTTCGAGAAATGTGTGAAGCTGATCTAGATCCATGCACCCGACCCAGCCAAGTCCTGAGCCTCTCTGGAGACCAGAAGAAACGCTGGCCGACCGCCAAGGGTAACCCGTGGCGAGAATTCCGGCTCAAGTTGCGATTCGATTCAACTTGATTATAACATTGACCCTAGAGGGGCCCCTATATTTTCTATCTGTTTGATCCTATTCGTGTTCTAGTGCTCTTTACCATGGCCGCCGACGCAGCCGGACTATGGGCGCAGACGGCGGAAAACGTGCTCGTCGTCACCAACGATGCAAGCCCCATCTCCGGCGAAGTGGCGCGCTACTATCAGCAGGCTCGGTCGATTCCGGCGGCGAACATTTGTCACCTGCGGGTCGATCCGGCCGAGATCATCGCCCGGACGGTGTATGTGGGGCTCGAGCGGGCGGTCGCCAAATGCCTCGCCCGGCGACCGGACGTTATCCGTTTCCTCGTCGTCACCCAAGGCGTGCCACTCCAGATTTCATCGACCGCGCAAGGCGGCACGATGAACGCCGACGGGGCGAGTGTCGATTCGGAATTGGCCTTGCTTTATGCCCGCCGCCAGGGAAAGACCTTTCCCACGGCCGGCCAAGTGCCCAATCCCTTCTTCCGCCAGCGCGATACACCCTTTAGCCAGCGCACGTTCCCCATCTACCTGGTAACCCGGCTGGCGGGCTATGGCTTCGCCGACATCAAGGCGATGATCGACCGTGGGAAGGCGGCCCGCAATCGCGGGCGCGCCGTCATCGACTTGCGCGATGAGAGCGACGTCGATGGTAACAATTGGTTGCGCACGGCGGCAGTGCTGCTGCCAGGCGAGCGGGTGGTTTTGGATGAGTCGACCCAGGTGTTGGCGGGCATCGACGACGTGATCGCTTATGCGAGTTGGGGTTCGAACGACCGGGCACGGAAGGAGCGTTTCTTGCACCTGAAATGGTTGCCC
>JBBQQS010000091.1:0-13268 GCA_038215525.1 Bryobacterales bacterium | reverse complement strand
CCGCGGACATAGCTAAAGCCTTTGACGGTGGTGGACTCCGGGGCAGGGGGACCTCCCTGCCCTCCTTGGGTGACGTTTTTGGGCTTGGCCGGCACCACCTTGCTGGCGGCGGCCTTGAAGCGGGCGAAGTCGCCGGTCTCGGCACCGTAGCTCGCGCTCGGCATGGCCAGGATCTCTTGCTCAATCAGCTGGGAGCGGCTACCGGGATCGGGGTGCGACGCCATCCATCCAGCCACGCCACCGGCTTGTTTCCCGCCGGACATTTGCTGCATCTTTTCGAAGAAGCGGGCAAGCTCGAGGGGATTGTATCCGGCCTGGGACATCAGGCGGGCGCCGAAGGCATCGGAGTCTTTCTCGTGGTTGCGGGAGAACTTCATCATCATCATCTGGGCGCCCAGTCCGCTACCCATTTGGGCGGCCATCCCGGCGATTCCGCCCTTCATTTCGCCCACCATGGCGCCGGCGGTAGCCAGGCCTTGGAGCAACATGCCTTTCGACATCTGATTTGCGCTATGTCGCAAAATCGCGTGGCCGATCTCATGGCCCATCACGCCCACTACCTGCCCTTCGTTTTCGGCATTGATGAGGATCCCGGTGTTGACGTAAACAAAGCCGCCGGGTACACAGAAGGCGTTAAGCTGCGGATCGTTCACGATCTTGTAGGTGAACGGAAAGGGCGGATTCTTGATATTGTTGGTGATCGAATCGCCGAGCCGCTTAATGTAAGCCGTCATCGCCGGGTCGTTCAAAATGGTGACGGTGGGCTCAATCTCTTTGATCGCCGCCTTTCCCATTTCGATGTCCTGTTCGACGCCGAACATGGTGAAGCCGGGCTTCAGTTGCCGCTGTTTGGGCGGCTTGGCGGGCTTCTTGCTTTGTGCGCTCAGGACCGGCAGCGACAAAATTAGGATCACGAACAAGCGACGGATCATAATAAACAACTCCTCAAAGGTATAATACCGAAATGAAGCCAACCGAGACAATCTGGCACAACGGACAATGGATTCGCTGGGAGGACGCGCACATTCACGTCCTTTCCCACGTCGTAAGCTATGGCAGCTCGGTATTCGAGGGCATCCGGTGTTACGCCACCAAGACTGGGCCCGCAATCTTCCGGTTGCAAGAACATACACAGCGCTTGATCGACAGCGCCAAGATTTATCGCATGGACCTGCCGTTCACGCGCGCCGAGCTCGCCGAAGCGATGGTGGAGTTGGTGGCGGTGAACAAACTGCCGTCCTGCTACATCCGGCCGATCGCCCTGCGCGGTTACGGCGAACTGGGGATTTATCCGCTCCGGAATCCGGTGGAGGTCTACCTGGCAGCTTGGGAATGGGGCAAGTACCTGGGTGCCGAGGCGCTCGAGAACGGCGTCGACGTCTGCGTCTCCAGTTGGCAGCGGATCGCCCCCAATACCCTGCCCGCCCTAGCCAAGGCAGGCGGCAATTACCTGAATTCGCAGTTGATCAAGATGGAGGCAATCGGCAATGGCTTCTCCGAAGGCATCGCGCTCGACCATCTCGGAACGGTGAGTGAAGGTTCCGGCGAAAACATCTTTATCGTCCGCGGCGGCAAGCTTTACACGCCTCCGCTCTCGAACTCGGTGCTGCCGGGTATCACCCGTGACACAGTGGCGCAATTGGCGCGCGGGCAAGGCTACGAGATCGTCGAAGGTGCCATTCCGCGTGAGTTCCTTTACCTGGCCGACGAGATCTTCTTCACCGGGACGGCGGCTGAGATCAGCCCCATCCGCTCGGTAGACCGCATCCAGGTTGGCTCCGGCAAGCGCGGCCCCATCACCGCGGCCTTGCAAAACGAGTTCTTTGCCATCGTGGAAGGCCGTCAGGAAGACCGGTTTGGCTGGCTTACTCCCGTCCCGGCGGCCGTATCCGCATGATTTAAAATCAGTAATGGAAACGGCCCGATCTTTGCAGATTGGGCCGTATTTCATTCAAAACGGGGCGTGGGAGGTAGAAAACTTCTTACTTGAATCGATCGATCCGCGGGCGCATTCGCGACGGCCACCTCCCCCGAGATTATCCGCCTCTTCATACGCCCGCAGGCGATCTAGATTGTGTTGTACCAAGACGGCGGCCGCGGGGGAAGGGGTATCTGGGGTAGGAGCAGTGGTTTTTAACAGCTTTTTTCCCCTTGTATTGCAGTAGTTTACAAATAGGGGTAATGAGGGAAAGCTGTGGAAAAACCATCGGCGGGGAGAAATGGTCCAGAGGAGTGAGGGCATGAACAGGCAAACAGCTAAGGGAATTCACTTAGGCACGGGCGAAGGCGTGGCGGTAGAGTTCAATACGGTACTCGAGACGGTAACGCCGGACCCTTCCGGCGGCAGTGGACACGGACACTATCTGGCGCCCGGCTTCATTGATCTGCAGGTGAACGGCTTCGCCGGGGTGGATTACAACTCGCCTGTCGCCGCACACGATGAGATCGCGCGGTCGATCCTGGCGCTTTTCGCAACCGGGGTCACGCGCTTCTACCCGACGGTGATCACCGGCTCGGCGGAGGATATGACCGGTGCGCTCAAGAACCTGGCTGCGGCGCGCGGCAAAGTCGCTTACGGCGGGGCGATGGAAGGCTTCCATGTCGAAGGGCCGTTCATCTCGGCCGAGGACGGCCCGCGGGGCGCACATCCGAGACACTGCGTGCGCGCGCCGTCGATTGACGAGTACCGCCGCTTTCAAGATGCCGCCGAAGGCCGAGTGCGTTTGATGACGGTGTCGCCCCACTGGCCAGGCATCACGAGCCTGATCGAGACTATGGTGGCCGAAGGCGTGGTGGTGAGCATCGGGCACACAGGCGCCTCAAGCGAGCAGATCGACGAAGCCGTTCGGGCCGGCGCCACCATGTCGACTCATCTCGGCAACGGCGCGCATGCCGAACTCCGGCGCCATCCCAACTACCTGTGGGACCAAATGGCGAACGACCACCTAACCGCCAGCTTCATCACCGACGGCATCCACATTGGGCAAAACTTTTTCCGCGTCGCGTTGCGAGCCAAGGGCTTGGAGCGCTGCGTGCTGGTGACCGACGCAGTGATGCCGGCCGGCTGCGCGCCCGGTGACTATATGCTGGGCGAGGTGCCGGTGACGCTTCATCCAGGCGACCGGGTGACCCTGCGCGGCGGTGACCGGCTAGCCGGGGCCGCACTCAAGATGCACGACGGCATTGCCAACGCCATCCGTCTGGGCGGGATCACGCTTCGCGACGCGGTCACCATGGCCACTACCAACGCGGCGCGCGTGGGCCGCATCGTGGGCAGGTCGCGTGGGCTCCAGACCGGCGAGCGCGCCGACCTGGTTGCCTTCCACTACGACGGGGAAAAGCTTTCCATAAAGCAGGTATGGATAGGCGGCCAGCCGGTGTACTCGGCATGACGCGTTTCCTCACCCTTACCATCAACCTTCACCTCGCGATGATCCCGGTGCTCCTGCTGCTGGCTTGGCTCGATCCGCGCGAACTCGCCGGCGCCAACGTCTGGTGGAAGCCCGTCAAGTTCTTTGTGAGTGTCGCCCTCTACCTGATGACGGTGCGGTACCTGCTGCAGTGGACCACGGGGCGCGCCCGAAGCTGGATCGGCTACGGCATCGCGGTCACCATGACCGGCGAGAACGCGGCCGTCGCCGGACAAGCGTGGCGCGGCGTGCCTTCGCACTTCAATCAAGCCTCGATCTTTGACGCCCTCGTCTTCGCCCTCATGGGCGTGCTCATTTTGATCAACACGCTGTTGCTGGCGTGGCTGTTCGTGTGGCACTGCCGCAACCGAGTGCCTACCGGCCCCGGCCAGCGCTGGGGCATCCGCTGGGGACTCTTCGCGACCCTGTTCGCGAGCGCCATCGGCGGGCTGATGATCGCGCACCAAGGCCACACCTTTGGCGCTCCGGACGGGGGCACGGGACTTCCCTTCCTCAACTGGAGCAGCCGTGCCGGTGATTTGCGGATCGCGCACTTCCTCGGGATGCATGGACTGCAGCTGTTGCCGCTGCTAGGCTGGGCCGTCGACCGGTCCGGGTCACCGCGCGGGTGGCTGCTGGTCGCGGTGGCCGCCATGGCTTATCTGCTGGTGACGGGGCTTTTGATGCTGCAAGCGTTGGGCGGCAAGCCGCTGGTGGCGTGACGCTTGGCGCGGAAGGATCGCCGGAACTCATCCAGTGACTTCACGCGGCCAGCTTCCACGTCCGCCAAGCCTTTTCTCTCGCCAAGCAACGTTTCCAACTCATCCATTCGATCAACCTGCTTCTGGTACGTCGCCGCATCCTGAACCACGAGTTCCGCTCTGCCGTTGATCGTCAGGACGAGCGGATGGCCGGTATCGCGCATTTGATCGACGAGTTGACCCGTGTTTCGTTTGAACTCACTTAAAGAATGGATGTCTTGACTGATGTCCAGCATAAAAGCCGCTTCCCGTGCATCGGATTTGCACTCAATCCGATGCTATCAAAATTTGGCCGAAAGAGGAGTATACTCTTGTGCATGGGCCTGAGCATCCAACCCCTTCTTCTCTGCCTCATGCTCTTCCAGAACGCGCCAACGCAATCCAGCCAGCGCCTGGTCAATCTGCCTTCCGGCCACCAAGTCATGTTCCGCGGGCCTGTCACTATCCGGTCGAGCGAAGGAACCGTGGTGCACGCCATGCAGTACCGCACGAAGCTGAACGTGAGGGACACCAAAGCTTTGCGCGCGGAAATCGACGAAGTGTGGGCGGTGTTTCGTCCCGACGCCGAACGGCAGGACTTCAAGTGGGCTTCCATTCAAGCCGCTGGCGCACCCATCGTCATCCAACTGGGGCCGCGCCGGTATGAGCGGCCCAACACGGTGAACTTTCTCTTCACTCGCGCCGCTGATGGGACGTGGGAGTGTGTCAATGATCAAGCCCCGCCGCATCCGCTGATCCTATACTGAACGGCCGAACCCGTTTGATCGTCGCGCTCTCTTCCATTCGCCATCTTTCGCGTGTAGACTTAGGCGCGAGGATATTCGCATGATCTCGAGACGCGTATTGGCAGTTTCATTCGCAGCGGCCCTGATTCCGTCAGCCGCGGTAGCCCAAAGACGACGCCGGGTGGTGGTGAGGCGAACGCGAGTTGTCGTTCATCCAGGCCACCCGATTGCCCGGGTAGTGAACCGCCAGGTCCTGGTACGCCGCCCAGCCAGAGTGGTGGTGGTCGGCGCGCCCTTGCGCTATCTGCCCGTAGTGGCCTTTACCGCCGCCGCCGTCGCCATCACCCTTCCGCCCCGCGAACGCCTAATCTGGCAGGATGTCGAAACCATCGAACGTGAAGAAGACTGGGTAGAATCGAACTTTGGCGTCGATGAAGGTGGCGACGCCCTTTATCTCGAAATCGACGGACGCGCCGAACTCGACTTTGCCGACATCACCTTCGAGAATGGCGAAGTCCAAAGCATCGACTTCAACGAGGGCACTTACTCGCGCGGACTTCACCGGCTGCTCGACTTCCCTGGCCGCCGCCAGGTGAAGACGGTCCGCCTCGTCGCCCGCTCCAAGAGCGAACACACCACGCTCAAGGTTTATCTGAGCAAGTAAGCCGGGCGGCGCTACGGCCTCCGCCGGGGCGCTTCCACCAGGTTCACGCCTGCCGACTTCAGCGCCGGTTGCGCCGTCACATACTCCATCTTCGGGGCGGCCTTCTTCAGATTATGGAGGATGAAGAAGCGTAAGCTTTCTTCCATCCCTACCCTGCCGGTCGTCACGCCACGGTCCTGGAAAACCTGCGCCACGCGCTCGAAGGGCGACTCGTCCTCCTGCCAGACGCGGATGTCGGCGCCCTTTGGCGTCATTTCGCGGGCGCGCTCTTCCTCGAAGCCGGGCACCACGAAAGCCGGCGCGCCTTTGGCCGGAATTACCACCAGGAAGGTGCGTTCACTGCGCCCCCAGCGGACCCCGGTTAAATGCTGCATCGCCGCGCCGGGCTCAATCACCACGGCGGCCAAGCCGAACTCTTTCATCGCCGCCTGCACTTGGGCGACGCGCTGGGCGTAAGTATCGGGAGTAATTTGCATGTCGGGGCCTTAGGCGAACGGTTGGTCAATGGCGGGGCTTTGCTTCGAGAAGAGATGCGGACCATCGTCGGTCATGTAGAAGCAATCCTCTAGACGCACGCCGAACTCGCCGTAAATAGCGATCGTCGGTTCGTCGCTGAAGCACATGCCTTTGGCCAGCGGCGTCTTGTTGCCTTTGACGAGATAGGTCCACTCGTGGCCGTCGAGCCCGATGCCGTGGCCGGTACGATGCGGCAAGCCGGGGGTCTTATAGCCGGGCCCAAAGCCGGCCGCTTCAATCACTTTGCGCGCGGCGATGTCGACGGCCTCGCAAGGCGCACCGGGCTTGGCGGCAACTAAGGCGGCGTCCTGCGCTTTGCGCTCCAGCGTCCAGATCTGGCGTTGGCGATCAGTCGGCTTGCCGAAGATCACGGTGCGCGTTATGTCCGATTGATAGCCTTCCACCGTGCAGCCATCGTCGATCATCACGAAATCGCCGAGCTTCAACTTCTGGGGCGTAAGGCTACCATGCGGAAACGCGGTGTAGGCGCCGTACATCACCGAGACGTAGCCCGGATAGCCCAGCGCGCGATAGGCAGCGTGGATGTTGTTCTGCAGCTCATTCTGCGGCATCCCTTCGCGCAAGGTGGCGAGCCCAGCCTTATAAGCGGCGATGGTCACATCGCTCGCCCGCTGCATCAAGGCCAACTCCGCCGCGGACTTGTACATGCGGCAACCGGCCGTCACCGAGTCGGCATTCGTAAACTCGAGCGCCGGGCAAGCGCGCCGGATGCCGTCGAAGACGAAGAAGCGCGCGCGCTCGTCGATGCCCAAGGTGCCGCTGGCGATGCCACGGTCCTTGAGCATTTGGGCGAGGCGGGGGAACGGATCGTCCTGCCACAGGCGCACGTCCTGCCCGGCCGGAGCGCGCTTCTCATCGGCGGCGGGCACGAGCCAGACGAGGTCGCCTTTGGCGGGAAGCACGAGGCCGAAAAGCCGATCCGAGGGCTGCCAGCTTGCGCCGGTGAAGTAGTCGAGGCTCGACCCAGCTTCGAGAAAAATGCCCCCGATCTTCTGCTCGCGCATCAGCCGTTGGGCCTTGGCCACTCTTTGCTGGCGCTCGGCATCGGTAATCGGCACCACGCCGACGGTCATCGGCTTCAGGCTGCGAATCTCAGCCGGAACCGGGAACCTTTGGGCGGAAGCGCTGATCGCAACGGCCGTGGCGGAAAGAAATTGACGACGATCCATCGTTCCAGAGTAAACCGGAATCTGTACCCACTGGTGAACTGCACCTGCAGACTCCCCCGGCGTCAGGCTTCGCTGGCTAGCGCCGGGGGCCTGGAGCTAGAACGAGAAGCGCAAGGCGAATTGGATCTGGCGCGGGTTACCGACGATGCCGGTGATGATACCGGCGGCCGGGCTGCCCACGTTCGCATTGGGAACATCGAACTGCGCGTGGTTGAAGATGTTGAACATCTCCGTGCGGAACTGCACCTTGTAATGCTCGCGGAAGGTGATGTTCTTGAAGATGGAGAAGTCGACGTTGGTACGGCCGGGTCCGAAGAGGATATTGCGGCCGGCGTTGCCGAAGGTGAATTGGGTCGGGTTACCCCAGGCGGCATTGCCGGGCGTGCCGAAGGAGGTATCGAACCAGCGGGCGATGGTGGGATTGTCGATTTCCCCTGACCGATAACGATCCGGACGGCTGCCGCCGGCGTTCGAGACCGAGGTATTGAGCACGGGCGTGAAGGGCTGCCCGCTTTGCTTCACGAAGATCATGTTGGCGTCCCAACCGCCGAGGATCTGGTTCACCAGATTGCTCGGCGCGGCGAACTTACGGCCTTTGCCGAAGGGTAGCTCGTAGTTCATGCTGTGGACGAAACGATGGCGAAGGTCGAAGCCGGAATTGCCGCGGTCGTTGCGGCGGAAGCGGGCATCCTGGGGCAAGGGTCCGTTATCGGCACCGCCGAATTGGTTGGCGATGAAGTCAATCGAGTGTGACCAAGTGTAGGCAGTGAGGAAGCCGATGCCGTTGGCGAAGCGGCGTTCGAGTGACGACTGCAGCGAGTGGTAAGCGGAAAGGCCATCCGAGACGTTATAAGCGACGCCGAGGACGCCGGGGGCGAGCACACCCAAAGGTCGACGCTGGATGGGCGGGGCGGAGCCGGGGATGAGTTGGTTGATGTCGAAGCTGTTATCGAGACGCCGGCCGAGGTTGCCGACGTAGCCCACCTTCATCACCATGTCCTTGGGCAAGCTCTGCTGCACCTGCAAGTTCATCTGCTGGGCATAGCCGGAGCGCAGGCGCGGGTCGACCGCCAGCATTGCGCCGACCGGGTTGTTGGCGACCGTCGCGAAATCGAGATTCGGAATCGGGTTCAAGCCGTCCGAAACGCGGCGCGGATTGGTAACGAACTGATTGATGTCGATGGCGTTGATGGGGCCGAAGGGCAACTGCCGGTGGCGGCGCATCAGCACCGATTCGCTGCCGACGGGATTATAGAAGATGCCCGCGCCGCCACGAATGACGGTGCCTTGGCGCAGGCGATAGGCGAAGCCGAGGCGCGGCGCGAAGTTGTTCCTGTCCGCCATGACACCCGTGTACTCGTCGGTGTTGAAGCCGGCGATCAGCAGTTTACCCGTAACGGGGTTGAAGTTGGTCCACTTATTGTTGAGCTCGCGGGTGGGAGTGTCGTATTCGTAGCGCAGGCCGAAGTTGACGGTGAGGCGATCGTTCACGCGCCAGTCCTCTTGGACGAAGAAGTTCCATTCCCATTGGATGATGCGGGGCGTGAAGAGCGTGAAGTCCTGCTCAATGGTGTTGGCGGTGCCCAGCAGCGCGGCGGCCATCGCGTCGCCGGTGGTGGCGGTGGCGTTGGGGTTGTCCGTGAAGGTGCGGCCGAAGTTGAAGCGGCCGTTGCCGCGGTTGGTCTGATACTGCGTCAAGCGGCGGGCACGGGTATCCGAGCCGAACTTGGTGGTGTGGCGTCCGTTCAGCTTGGTAAAGGCGATCGCGGGGTTGTAGGTATCTTCAAAACGGATGATGGGCAAGGAGCGCGTCTGGCCGATGCCGGTGTAACCGGCGGGGCTGAAGATCGGGATACCGTCGGAGTTGGGGCCTTGGTTGGAGCCTCTGACGCCCAGCTTTTCGCCCAGCTTCGCGCCCGCAGCGGCACCCTCCTGAAGGAAGGTGAGATCGAAGCGGTTCCAGCCCATCTTGGCTTCCATGATGAGCGTGGGAGAGATGGTGCGCACCCAGCTCGACACGATGTGGAAAGCCTTAAGCGAAGAGGCGCCGGCGAAAGTATCTTCGTTGCCGAGGCCGAAGGTGCCGTCGAGGCCGGGAATCCTGGCGTCCAGGAAGGTGCTCGGACGGGTGGAGACCGTGTCCTGACGCGAGAAGCGTCCGAAGATGGTGTTGCGATCGTTCAACGTATAGTCGACACGGCCGTCGCCCTGATCCCAATTCTGCTTTTCTTTGGGAGACGATGTGTGGTTGTTCACGATGCCGGGCAAGGTGGGCTGCGGGTAGGCTTGCACCAGGCGTCCCATGACCGGGTCGAAGCGGTTGGTGGGAATCTGACGATTCGGGAATGGATCGCGGGTGAACCCCGAGGCCGTGCCGGGCGCGGCGCGCAAGGTGGCAGGGTCGAAGATGTCGCGAATGGCGGAGAAGTCGCCAACACGCATCGCGGCGGTGGGCACAGTGTTCACAAAGGCGCGCTCCTGCCGGCGGCGATAGCCTTCGTAATTGCCGAAGAAGAAGAGCTTATCCTTAATCACCCGGCCGCCCAGGCTGGCCCCAAACTGATTCTGGCGCAGGGTGGGCTTGCGAGCGAGGAAGAAGTTGCGGGCATCGGTCGCGTCGTTGCGGAGGAAGTCGTAGGCGCTTCCGTGCCACTCATTGGTACCGCTCTTGGAGACGATGTTCACCGTGGCCCCGGAGTTGCGGCCCTGGTCAGCGGCGAAGAGGCTGGTTTGGATCTTGAACTCGCGCACCGCTTCGACGGAGGGGCGCAGGACGATGGAAAGCGTGAGGCGCTCATTATTGTCGATGCCGTCGTAAAGGAAATTGTTCGAGCCCTCGCGGTTACCGTTGGCGAAGACCTCGCTGCCGGGGCGAAGGTCGTCCGGCCGCGTGCCGCTCATGATGGTGCCGCGGCTGCCGAAACCAACGCCGGTGACGCCCGGTCCAAGCGTGGCGAGTTGCACGAAGTTTCGGCCATTGAGGGGCAGTTCGGCGACCGCCTTCTGCTCAATCACTTGGCCGATGGCGGCGTTATCTATCTCGAGTAGCGGCGCGCCACCCTTCACTTCGACGGTCTCCGAGACTTGGCCAACCTCGAGCTTAAAGTCCAAGCGGGCGGACTGGTTTACTTCAAGCGTCAGGTTGTCCTGCACGCTCTGGCGGAAGCCGGCCTTCTGCACGGTCAATTTGTAGCGGCCGGGTTGAAGAAAGGGAATGCTGAACGAACCGTCATCGGAGGCCGACACCTCTTTGACGATGAGGGTGTCGAGATTCTGGGCCGTGATTTTCGCTCCCGAAACCGTGGCTCCGGAGACATCGTTCACGGAACCAGTGATGGTGGCGTAGTTTTGGGCGAATAGGGAAGATCCTAGCGCCAATAGGCAGAACAGATAGCGAAACATAGCGAGACTCCTAACAGGGGAATACATCTTAGAAAGAGCATATCAAATTCATTACAGAGATACAGTTCCAGGGCAGGAATGAAGATCGCGCTACGCTGAAAGAGCGTGAAGAAGTTTGTCCCTATCTATGTTGGCGTGATTCTGGGCTTGGCGCTGTTGTATCCCGTGGTCCGCTGGGTGACCGGCGAGAAGAAGCCGGTACGGATCTATCCCTCCCTGGCCGCCATGATTCCCGCCGATACTGAATTCGCCATGGGTTTCCAGTTAGAGCGGCTCAAAACCACACCGCTTTACAAGAAGTTGATCGAGGGCCGGCGGATTCCGATCGTCGAGGACTTTGCCGCGCGCACCGGCTTCGATCCGCGCAAGAGTCTCTATGAGATCGTGCTGGTGTCGAACGGCCGGGAGTCGGTGGCGCTGGCCGTGGGCAAGTTCTCGCGGACGACGGAGTTGCGGCAAGGCATGGAGCCGCCGATCCGCATTGAGGGCGATCGGACGACGCGGGAGACCTACAAGGGCTTCACGCTCGAAGGCAACGAGAATGCGACATTGTGCTTCTTGAACAGCGCGACCGCGATGGCAGGCCCGGCCCAGACCTTGCGGAATTTGATCGACCGGCAGCAGCAAAATCCGCAGCCGCCGCCAGCGCTATTGGCGGCCATTGAGGCGGTGCCGCTTGAGAATCAGATCTGGGGCGTGGCAACCGGGGACGTAAACCGTTGGCTTTCCACCTTTAAGGTGGGGTCGATGAATTTGAAGTCCCTGCCCTTCCAGGTGACACGGGCCACCTTCATCGCCGACGCGAGCGTGGGCCTGCAGGCCAAGCTAAGCCTCGATTGCCCGGACGCCAAGGCAGCCGAGCAACTCGCGATGGGCCTACGCGCGGCGGCGACCCTGCTACCGGCGAACAGCGATTGGTCATCTTTGCTTGAACAGCTCGACGTCCGCCAGGATGGCGCAACCGTCAATGTCCGCGTAAATTTGGGCGCCGACTTACTCGAGAAGTTACTCGGGGCCTGAACTTACTTCTTCGGGAACGGAATGGCGTCGCCCAAATTCATGGAGCCGCCGCCTTCGCTGACGTAGTTGCGGTTCCAATTGGGGATCTCCACCACCACATCGCCCTTGACGACGGCTTGGCAGCCTAAGCGCGACGACAGAGTTAGTCCGGCGGCGGTGTCGAGCCGGTCCAATTCGTCGTCATCGGCTTCGGAGAAGTTTTGCTTCCCTTCCTTCACAATCACATGGCAGGTGGTGCAGGCGCAGCTTCCGCCGCAGGCGTGCTCCAGTTGGACGTGGAAGTGCATGGCGATATCGAGCAGGCTCTCCGCCAGACCATGTTCACTGTAAGGAAGTTTGCCGGACTCGAACTCGACCGTTTGGCCTTCGCTTTGTCCAGCCGCAAGGAACGTAACTTTCGGCATTCGACCCTAGTTTAGCATTGCTATACTCAGGCTACTCGTGTTCCACCAGTTTGAAAAGTCCATTCCCGTTGCCGTCGCGGCCAGCCTCTCCCAACAGCTCCAGATCGAGGTGCCGGTTCATTTGGAGCAGCCGCGAGACTCGAAATTCGGCGAGTTCGCGCTGCCGGTCGCCTTTCAGTTGGCTCGTCAACTGAAGCAGGCTCCCAAAGCCATCGCCGAGAAGCTCGTCCAGGCGATCGGCCAACTGCCAGGCGTCGCGGCGATTGAGATTGCCGGCAACGGGTACTTGAATGTCCGGCTCGACCGGGCAGAGTATCTGCGAAACCTGATGCAGCCTCCTTTGGTCGATCGCGCCGGGGAGACCGGCAAGATCATCATCGAGCATACGAACATCAACCCGAATAAGGCCGCGCATATCGGCCATCTGCGCAACGCGATCCTGGGCGATACCTTTGCCCGGATGCTGCGGGCGAGCGGCGAGACGGTGGAAGTGCAGAACTACATCGACAACACAGGTGTGCAGGTGGCCGACGTGGTGGTAGGGTTCTTAAAGCTCGACGAGAAGAGCTTGGCCCAAGTGGAAGCTTTATCCTTAGCGCCACGATTCGATTACTACTGCTGGGATCTATATGCACAGACTTCCACTTACTATAAGGACCATCCAGAGGCACTGGCGTGGCGCGCCGAGGTGCTGCATTCGATTGAAGGTGGCACGGACGAAGTATCGCGTTTGGGGCACCTGGTGGCCGATGCCATTGTCAGTTGCCATTTGCGCACGATGGCGCGGCTGGGAATTGTCTACGACGTGTTGCCGCGCGAGAGCGAGATTCTGCACTTACAATTCTGGGCTAAGGCTTTCGAGTTACTAAAAGAGCGCAAGGCTCTCTTCCTGGAGACCGAAGGCAAGAACAAAGGCTGCTGGGTAATGCCGGCCTCGGCATTTCGCGATGCAGCGCGAGCCGAAGAGGAAGACGTCGACGATAGCAAGGTGATTGTGCGCTCGAACGGCATTGTCACTTACGTCGGTAAGGACATCGCTTATCAGTTATGGAAATTCGGCTTACTGGGTAAAGACTTCTACTACGAACCATTGGCCGGTTTCCCCGACGTGATGGTGTCGACTGCCCTGCCCCAGCCGCCGGAAAACTCACACTTTGGGGCCGGCAAGACCGTTTA
>JBBQQS010000090.1:0-13274 GCA_038215525.1 Bryobacterales bacterium | reverse complement strand
CCGCCTTGGCCAATGATGATCTTCTTCTGCCCGGGCCGTTCGACGATGATACTGGCGTTGATGCGGACGAGCTTCTCGCTCTCTTCCCACTTTTCGACCACCACCGCGACGGCGTGCGGCACTTCCTGACTGGTGAGGCGCAGAATCTGTTCGCGGACTAACTCGGCCACCAGGAAGCGCATCGGCTGGTCAGTCAAATAGTCTTCCGGATAGAGCGCCGGGCCGGCCGGTAACTGCCGGACAATCGTCTCGATCAAAGCCTCGATACTCACGCCGCCCTTCCGGGCCGAGATGGGCACGATTTCCTTAAAGGTAAAGACCTCGGCGTATTTCTGCATGATGGGCAGTAAGTCGCGCTTGTCTTTGATTTTGTCGATCTTATTGAGGGCGCAGATAACAGGCGTGCCGGTTTTGCGAACGGCGTCCATCGCTCTTAGTTCCTGCTCGTCGCAGGGCAAGGTTGCGTCGACGACATAGAGAATCAGGTCGCGGCCTTCGATGGCTTGGCGGACGGTCTGCATCATGCGGCGGTTAAAGCTATTGTCGCTTTCGTGAATGCCCGGCGTATCGACAAAGACGATTTGGGCGTTGGGCCGGGTGGTGACGCCTTGGATGACGGTGCGGGTGGTTTGCGGCCGCGGCGCCACGATGGCTAACTTCGCGCCCACCAGCGAATTGAGTAACGTGGACTTGCCGGCATTCGGGCGGCCGGCAATTCCGACGTGCCCAAAGCGATGTTCAGCTTTTGGCGGTTTCGCCATTGGTGGCCCCCTGTTCTTTCTTTGCGCCTTCGACGCGCGATTCGAGGACACGCGACAGTTTCACTTGATCGACCCGTAGGCCGTTGGCGGCCAGCACTTCGACGCGCACGCCTTCGCGTTCCACGATCTCGCCCACGGCGGGCACTCGGCCCATCCATTCGGTAACTAGCCCGCCTACGGTGGTGGCTTCGGTATCTTCGTCGGACTCGTAGGCGACTAACTCGCCCATATGGCTGATGTCGAAGCTACCGGCGACGACATACTCGCCATTGCCCAGGCTTTCGACGTCCTGTTGCGGCTCATGCTCGTCGCGAATCTCGCCGACTAACTCCTCCAGCATGTCTTCCATGGTGACTAATCCGGCCGTGTGACCATATTCGTCAATGACGGCGGCCATGTGCTGGCGGTTCTCCCGCATATCTTCGAGGAGGACCTTGACGCTTTTGGTTTCGGGCACTAAGCGGATAGGACGGACCAGATCCTTCACTTTCTTGCGCGAACGCTCGGCTTCGTTGACTTCGAGCACGTCATGCACATGGACGAAGCCAACAATGGAATCGATATCATCGCGGAAGACCGGAATGCGGGAATACTGTTCATGGATAACTAACTGGCGAAGGTCATCGAGCGAGGCATCCTCCTGAATGCCAACCACGCTGGGCCGAGGCGTCATCACGTCGCGGATGATTTTTTCGCCGAAGGCCACCACGGAGTGGATGAGCTTGCGGTCGCCCTCTTCGATGAGGCCTTCTTCGGCGCCGGCTTCGATAAGGGCTTCAATTTCTTCGGCGGAGCTTTGCGGTTCTTCCTCGACGACGGCGGCGCCGGAGAGATCGGCGATGGAGTGGAGGAAGTCAAGGAGCGCGGCGAGCGGCCGCATGACGAGGATCATCAAGCGCAGGAAGGGCAAAAGAGGACTGAGCCAGAGTCCGGCGGTTTTGCGGTAACTCAGTTGGGGGACGATGTAACAGACCACCAACATCGACAGCCAGGAGAAGATGGCGGCTTCAAGAAAATCTTCATTCACGAGCTTGTTTTCGTGACTCACCAGGATGCACATCGCCACGCCCAGTAAGGCGAGCAGCGAATGTTTCCAGAGCGAGAAGATCAAGGCGCCGCGTTCGGTCTTTAAACCGAGGCCATCTTCGATCTGTTCCTTAAAGTAAGTGAGGGCCGGTAACTCGCGTGCGCGGAGGCGCATGGCCTCGAGATAAAAATTCTGCACGGTGGTGGCCAAGCCTAACAGGACCAAGCCAAGGAGAATGATGACGGCCAGGAGGATCGTCACGGGCCGGCCCGCTCAATCAAGCCGGTGGGAAGGCCATACTTTTCGCGCCACTTGGATTCGAGGCGCCGCATTTTGCCGCCGTCGGTTTCGTGATCGTGCCCTAAGAGATGGAGCACGCCGTGCAGGAGAAGAATACGGACTTCCTGTTCGATGCGGTGGCCGAATTCGGCAGCCTGGGCTTTGGCCCGGTCGAGCGAAATGGCGATGTCGCCCAGAGGGCCGATGGGGTCGCCACTGGGAAAGCTCAGCACGTCGGTGGCGTAAGCTTGGCCCAGGAATTGTTTATTCAGACGGCGGAGTTCTTTATCGCCGGTGAGCAAACAAACGAAGGGGCGTTCCGCGCAGAGGTCCATCCGGAGGGTTTCAGCGAAAGCCTGCAAGGCCGTGCGACCGATGCGCGGCGAAGCTTGCTCAATGAGGAGACTGGTCTCCGGGTCAGACATACATTCGAGAGTTACTCAATTACTTACTTCATTTACCGGGGTAACGGTTGGCGGAGCGACGGGTTCTTCCAAACGGAGAGCCAATTGGCGGCCGGTTCCGTTCAATTCATTATAGCGTTCATACGCTTGGACGATTTTCTGCACCAGGCTGTGGCGCACGACGTCGACGTCGGTAAAGGGGACAAAGGTAATGCCGGGGACGCCGCGCAGGACGTCAGTGACTTCGAGTAAGCCACTGCGCATTTGTCCGGGCAGATCGATTTGGGTAAGATCGCCGGTGATCACCATCTTCGAGTTAAAGCCCAGCCGGGTGAGAATCATCTTCATTTGCTCGCGCGTGGCATTTTGCGCTTCGTCGATGATGACGAAGGCGTCGTTCAAGGTGCGGCCGCGCATGAAGGCGATGGGGGCGATTTCGATGGTGTTGCGTTCGATCAGCTTTTCCACGCGCTCGCTTTCGAGCATATCGAAGAGAGCGTCGTAGAGGGGCCGTAAGTACGGGTCAATTTTTTCTTGCAGGGTACCGGGCAGGAAACCCAAGCGCTCGCCGGCTTCGACGGCGGGGCGAGTTAAGATGATGCGGGAGACTTTTTTGCCCAGCAGAGCGGAAACGGCCATCGCGACGGCGAGATACGTTTTGCCGGTGCCGGCGGGACCGATGCCGAAGACCATGTCATTGCGTTCGATCGCTTCCATATACCGCCGTTGGTTGACGGTTTTGGGGGCGAGCATTTTCTTGCCGAAGCTGCGTTGTTTGCCGCTTTCCACCAGACTGCGAAGGCGAACTTCGGCGTCGCCGATCACGACACGAAGGTAGCCGTTCAGGTCACCGTTGCCGAAGACGTGGCCCTGGCGGACCAGTTCGCCAAAGTCGTGCACGATCTGGGTGACGCGAGCGACGGCGGCTTCTTCGCCGTCCACCTTGAGGCCTTCGGCACAGACATCCAAACGAATGCCGAAGCCCTGTTCGAGCAGGCGCAGGTTCTCATCTCGCGTCCCGAAAAGGGATTCCACGCCGTTGGGAAGAGGAAGGGTGGCTTTCATTACGTGAGGTGAATCACGCCAGGAGGCGTGGGTGGGAAGACAGGAGGTTGGGCGCCGAATTGGCGATGCATCTACCGGAGAGTATAGCAAACGGGAGGCTAGCGGCGGGTGACGTTGAGGCTACGCCAGGCAGTGTTGCCGGAGGCGTCCCGCGCGCGAACGATAAGGGTATTGAAGCCTTGGGCGATCGGCACTTCGGCGCGCCAGGAGTTGGTGCCGGTAGCGGTGCCCGTGCCTCCGGCCGAGTTTTGCCAAGTGACCTCGGCTACGCCACCGGCATCGTAGGCGGTGCCGGAGATGACGATGCTGGGATTGGACGTAGAGACGCTGGCCGTGGCGGGCGAGACGATGGTGATCAAGGGAGCCGTCCTATCGTTGGAGACATCGCGATAGAGAGTGAGTTGGGTAGTGGCAACGAGGCCATCGGTGGTTTCGAGGCGGAGGGTGACCAGGTTGGCTCCCCGCTCCAGAGGCAGCGCGGGAATCACCCAGGAAGTGGTTCCGTCGGCTTGCCCATTGGCGGTGGCGATGCTCCACAGAATGCGGCGAATGCCGTTGGGAGCCGTGCCGGTACCGGTGAGCCGAATGGTGGGGGCCGTCGTGCGGTCGTTGGGGTTGGGGGATGTCACCCGAATCTGTTGAGCGGCAGGTGCGCTGGGAGGGGGCGAATTGCCGGGGGTACCGGTGCGGGTGACGGCGACGGACTCGGTGGCGCGGGCCCCGGAGGCATCGGTGCCAGTGAGGGCAATGGCGTTTGCGCCGGCGACCAGCGGCACGTTGCGCACTGACCAGCGGCGTGCGCTATCGGCCAGCACTGTACCACCGCCGCCGCGATTGTTGGCCCATTGAACACGAATGGGCAAGGTGCCATTCGCGACCGTGCCGGCGAGGTCGGCGGTGTCGGCGGAGGTATTGGAGACGGGGGAGACATTGACGCGGAACGTGGGAGCGCCGCTGGCAGAATCAGTGGAGAGGTAGAACTGACGGATGGCGGCGATGTCGGCGGCGGCGAGGGCGGTGTACTTGCGGTAGTAGGGATACATGACCGCATTGCCGGAATCCATGTGCGGTAAACCGAGGGCGTGGCCGACTTCGTGCAGGGCGACGGAGAACAGGTCAGTATCGGCGCCGATGCGGAGGGGCATGTCGTCATTGAAGTGGACGTCGCCGGCGATCGGCTCAGGGTTCGGGGGCGAAGGGTAGAAGGCGTGGGCGATGACGCCCGAGGTGCCGGTGAACGGGAACGTATCTCCATGGGAGCGGGTGGCGAAGAGGATGTTCAGGTTGCGCGTGGCCGAAGGGGAACTGCCGGGCCGAAAAGTGATCTGCACCACCCGGGACCATTCGGCGAGGGCGCGCTCGATCTCAGCGCGGGTGGCGCTGGCATCAAGCTTGTTGCTGAGCGGGCCCCAAGTGGTGGTGAGGGTAATGGCAGCGCGGGGGCTTCCCCAACCGGGGCCCGTGGAGGCGGCGGCGGCCAGGGGACTGAGGGGATAGCCGCCGACCACGCCGTTTTCGCAAGGGACAACGGGCCAGCCTTTGGCGAGGTCCTCCGAGGCGGGAAGGATGTAGGAGACCTCGTCGAATTCGGTGAGTCCGCGGATGACGGCTTCGGGGCCTTGCACCAGCAAGTGCAGGGGGGAGAGGTTGGGGTGCTCGCGGACTTCGAGTCCTTGGGTGAGAGCCAGCGTGCGGGCATCCTCGGGGAAGACGTCTTCGTGGAAGAGGACGAGGTAGAAGACAGGGTCGCGGTCGCGCGCGTCGTCGCTGAGGGCGAGCGAAGAGGCGAGTAGCGGGCTCCACTTGTCGCTGGGGGCAATGGGCGACTGGGAACGCAAGGGAAGTGGATCCCAGTCCAAGCCCGAGGGAATGGAGATGACGTAGGCCTGGTCCGGGATGAAGCCGAGAATGCGGGCACCGCGGTTCGCAAGCAGGTCGATTTCGTCGGGGGTCAGCGGACGGTTGAACTGAGCCAGCACGCGGCGGCGGACGTCGCTGTCGGCGGCGCGTTGGGAACTGGCCTTGGCTTGGGCGTCGGTCGAGAGGGGGTCGTAGGTCCGGGTCTTGAGATGGAGCTCAACCGGGGCCCCGGTTTCGGGAGACGGAACTAGACATAGCAGCCAAGCCAGGAGCAGGCTGACGGTGATGAGACGGGGCATTCAGTTTCGGGCCGATTCAGGGGGTCAAAAAATCTTCTCGGCCAGCGCGAAATAAATGAGAATTTTTCCCTCCGAAACACACTTATTTAGGGGTACTCCCCGGAAACGAACATGAAAAACCTAGTCTTACTGCTCACTTACTGCCATCTGGCTTGGAATCAGACACTTACGATCCGGACGATCGCCGGATCGAATGCGGTGGCGGAGTCCGCCGCGGCACAGAAGGCGGCACTGGCTTCGACGGAAGGCATTGCGATTGATGGATTTGGCAACATCTACGTGGCCGATGGTCCGGATCATCGAATCCGCAAGATCGAGCCGACCGGGAAAATTACGACGGTCGCCGGGAACGGTCAACCAGGTTCGGCGGGAGATGGCGGGCCGGCCGCGCTGGCACAGTTGAACGCTCCCTACGGCTTGGCAGTCGACTTGGCGGGCAATGTCTATGTCGCCGATCTCGGAAATGCGCGGGTACGGCTTATCTCCACGGCGGGGATCATCAGCACCGTGGCGGGTGGGGGATCGACGGAGGTATCTCTCTTCGGCACACCCACCAAAGGGACCGAAGCCCGGTTGAACGCCCCCCGCAACTTGGTGGTGGACGCTGCCGGGCAAGTGTATATTTCGGACTTCGGCGCCCACCGGGTGTACCGGCTGTCGGCCGACGGGCAACTCACCCATCTCGTAGGGGGCAGCGAACCGGGCGGGTCCGCGGACATGGCTCGGGCGTTGACGGCGAACCTCCGCTCGCCGACGGCGCTGGCGCTCGACAAGGCGGGGCTGCTGTACATTGCCGATTCCGGGAACAGTGACATTCGAAGGGTGCAGCGCGGGCTACTGGAACGGGTGATGTCGACGTCGGGTTTGACGCCGAGGATCAGGTTCGGCACGATCACCGGTTTGGCAATCGACGCGGCGTCGGGCGATCTTTACGTGGCGGAAGGACGGGAGAGCCCAGTGCGGCGAGTGACACCGGAGGGCGTGGTGTTTTCCTTTGCCTATGGAGCAAGGGATGTGGCGGTGGACGCCACGGGAGCGGTTTGGTTCGCCGATGGTCCTTTTGTGCGGAAGTCAAGCCGGTTGGGCTCGGAAATCGTGGCGGGTACGGGGAGCTTTCAGTTTGGGGGCGATGGCGGACCGGCGCTAGAGGCGCGCTTGCGTTCGCCGGGCGGCGTGGCGACGGACAAGGCCGGGAATATTTATATCTCCGACACGGCCAACCACCGGGTGCGGCGAATCGGGCTGAACGGACAGATTGAGACGATTGCCGGCACCGGAGAGGCCGGCTATGCGGGCGACCTGAAACTGGCGATCGTGGCCAAGCTGCGTTCGCCAACGGGCTTGGCGGTGGATCGCAATGGCAACGTGTACGTGTCCGATACCGGGAATCACGTCGTTCGCCGCATCCGCACCACCGGCATGATCGAGACGTTCGCGGGGACGGGCGTGGCGGGCGCTGGCAACGGAGTAGCCCAGCAAGCGCCGTTGAACGGGCCCCGGGGGCTGGCGATAGATTTGGACGACCTCCTGACGATCGCCGACACGGAGAATCACCGCGTGCTGAAAGTGACGGGTTCGGGCCTGCTGAACGTACTGGCGGGGCGAGGTACGCCTGGCAACACGGGAGACGGCGCCGTAGCCAGAACCGCAACTTTGCAAAGGCCGACGGACGTGGTGTATGACCCGAAGGGGGCGCTGTTCGTGGTGGATGGCGGAAATCGCCGCGTTCGCTGGGTAAATGCGCAGGGCATCATGATGGGCTTCCCGTCGGAAGGGTTGGTGGAACCGGTGGCCATTGCCTGGAGCGGCGATAACTTTTACTTAGCGGACGCTGGCCGGAACCGGGTCTTTCTGGTGGCACCGAATGGAGCGCGCGGCGATGTCGGCGGCACCGGCGAGGCGGGTTATTCCGGCGACGACGGCCCCGCGGCAAGCGCGATGCTCAACCGTCCGAGCAGTTTGGCGGTAACTGCGAAAGGCGAATTATTGATCGCCGACCAGGAAAACCACCGGATTCGGGCCGTGGCGCGGCAAGTGGAAGCGTCGGGGGTGATGATACAGCCCGGCATCACGGCGGTGGTAAGCGCGGCGACGCTAAGGCCGTCGCCGGCCGTGCCAGCCAGCTTGCTGACGTTGTTTGGGGCAGGGTTGGGCCCGGTAGCCGGGGCGCTGGGTCAGGTAGATTTGCTGGGCCGTTGGGACACGAACGTACAAGGCGTCGAAGTGCGCTTCGACGGCTTCCCTGCCCCGCTGTTTTACGTCTCAGAGACGCAGATCAATCTGCAAGTACCGCGAATGATCACCGGGCGAGCGCGGGTGACGGTAACGGTAACCGTCGGCGGCAACCTGCGTGGGACGAGGATCGTGGAGGTGGCCGAGGCGGCGCCGGCGCTTTTTGTCGGGGAAAATCAGCAGGTGGCAGCCATCAATGAGGACGGCAGCGTGAATCTGCGCACCAATCCGGCGATCAAGGGCAGCGTAGTGTCGTTGATGGCGACTGGCTCCGGACTTTGGGAGATCGATCTTCCCGATGGCGTCCCGGCCTTGGTGCCCTTACCGAAGCCGCGCCTGCCGGTAGCCGTAGTGATTGGGGGCCAAGTCGCCGAAGTGGTATTTGTCGGAGCGGCGCCGGGGCAAGTGGGATTGCTGCAAATCAATTTCCGCGTCCCAGCAAGGGTGACGTCCGGGAACATGGCAGTGGTGTTGCGAGTGGGTGAGGTAACCTCGGCGGTGGGCCCGCTGCTCTCGATATTTTAGGGCGTTTAGGCGCTGGCCAGCCACTTCACCTGCCGGCGTAAAAGTCCCCAGGCGAGCCGGATGACGATGACGCACAGAATCACCGCGAGCAGTGCGGCGACGGTTACGATCAGCGGATGCGTCATAGTGAGCCAGAGCCCGGCGGCAACGGTGGCATCCTCAGCCAGGCTGGTGACGACGTTCGACACTGGCTCCGGGCTCTGATTGACAATCAGGCGCGTGCCGGTTTTGGTGGTGTGGCTCAAAAGCGCCATGCCGCCGCCCAGGAGGAAGAAGATCACCTGCAGCTTGGGGTCAGCCGGCGAGATGAGGCTGAAGGCCAGCAGCGCGCCGCCGACGGGGCGGATGAAGGTGTGCACCGAGTCCCATAGCGAATCAAGCCAGGGGATCTTGTCGGCGAAGAATTCGCAGACGAAGCCGACGGCGGCGACGACTAGCACCCAGGTGTGCGAAACGACGCTCAGATTGGTGAGTTGAGACGGCAATTGCCACCAATCGAAGCGCAGGGCGATGCCCACTGCCAGGACCGTCGCGTATAGGCGCCAACCGGCCAAAAGGCTCAAGCTGGCCGCGGTACCGAGAATTTCAAGGGCCGACATACTGAGGATTATTACGCAAAGAGAGTCGTAAGTGTTCCGTATACTGAAAGCTTGCGGATTCGTATCTTGGCGGCAGTGGTGGTTCTGGCGAACGTGGTGGGGAATTTCTCGATGAGTTGGGGAATGAAACACCGGGTGAGCGGCGAGCCGCTTTTGAGTGCTCTGCTGAACCCGTTTGTGATTGCCGGCATCGGGCTGTTAATCTTCTGGACCCTGACTCGGATCACGCTGCTGTCGCTGGCGGATTTGAGCTATGTGCTTCCGGTAACCTCGATTGGCTACGTGCTGAGCGCGCTGGCGGGCTGGCTGTTTTTGCACGAAAGCATCACGGGGCAGCGGGCGGCGGGAATCGCCTTGATTACCGCGGGAACCATGCTGGTGGGGCGGACAACTCCGAAGGCCAAGGCATGACGTGGCTACTGGTGATGGGTGTGGTGGTCTCCACCGTGGGGGCCGATGTGCTGCAGGCGGCGGAGATGAAGCGGCACGGGGAGATTGTCGATTTTCGGCCTAACCGCCTGGGGCGCGTGTGGCTCGCGATGTTTCAACGGCGCTTCCTGTTGGCTTCGATTGGTTTTATGGCCGCGTCGTTCTTTTGTTTTCTCAAACTCCTGGAGATTGCTGACCTGAGCTTTGCCGTGCCGGCCACGGCGGCAAGCCTGGTGATTGAGACGTTCGTGGCGCGGTACTTTTTGGGGGAGCCGGTGGGCGGGGCCCGGTGGGCCGGGGCGGGACTGGTAGCGGCTGGGGTTTGGCTGCTGGCGGCATGATGATCCCCTTGCTCTGGGCCGCGGCGGCCATCACTTGCGGTTATCACCTGGTGGCCCTTTGGGCGGCGCTGAGGCAGTGGCAGCGACGTCCGGAGGCGGCGACGAATCCGGGACCGGTGTCGATTTTGAAACCGGTGCGCGGGCTCGATCCGGGCTTCTACGAAGCCATCCGCGGGCACGCGCAACAGCACTATGCTCCCGGCTTTGAATTATTATTTGGCGTCACCGATCCGGCGGATCCGGCTTTGGTAGAGATCGAGCGGCTGCGGCGGGAGTTCCCCTCTTTGCGGATCGAGTGGTTCCCGGTAACCCGCCAAGCGCCGAACGGCAAAGTGGCCGCGCTGGTGGAGTTGGCCCGGCAGGCCCGCTATCCGCTATGGCTGGTAAACGATAGCGACATCGCCGTGCCGGCGGGTTATCTCGAAGAGGTGACCGCACCGTTGTCGCAGCCGGAAATTGGCGTGGTGACGTGCCTTTACCGGGCGGGTTCGCAGGGCGCGGCTGGCCGCTGGGAGGCTTTGGGAATTGCGGTGGACTTCGCGGCCGGGGTGCTGGTGGCGCCAATAGCCGGCATCAAGGAGTTCGGGTTGGGGGCGACACTCGTGTTTCGCGCCGCGGACCTGGCGGCGATCGGCGGCTTCGAAGCCCTCGAAAACTACCTCGCTGACGACTATCAACTGGCGCGGCACATCACACAACTGGGCAAGCGGGTGGAGCTTTCGCGAACCGTGGTGGAGACGACTTTGGGCGAGGACTCCTGGCGCGGCATCATCAAGCATCAGATTCGCTGGGCGCGGACGATCCGCGTGTCGCGCGGCGATGGCTATTGGGGTTTGCCCGTGACCCATGCCGGGGTGTGGATGACGATGGCGCTGCTGAGCGGGCAGTTTGGGGTGGCGCTGGCGATTGCCACCGTGCGTTGGGCGAGCGCCTATGCGACCGGCGTGCTGGTGCTCGAGAGCCGGGTGGCCAAGTCCGGGTGGTGGTTAGCGCCGGTTTGGGATTGCTTCGCTTTTGGAATATGGGTGGCGGGGGCAATGTTTAACACGGTGGAGTGGCGCGGACAGCGGCTGGAGTTGAGGCCGGATGGTACCATGAAGCCTGGATGAATCGGCGAATCGGCCTGGTGACGCTAGTACTGTGCGCCTGTTTGGGCGCGGGACTCTTGACGGCGCAGAAAGCGCCGCCGAAGCCGGACGCTGGAAAATCAAAGAGGCTGCTGGAAGCGGGCGAACGCTTCGAGTCAGAGGGGAAGGACGCCGAGGCCGAAGCGGCTTACAACGAAGCGGTCGCTCTAAACCCCTCGTCGGCCCTTACTTGGCGGGCGCGGGCGCGGCTGCGGATGATGCTGAATCGCCTGCCGGCCGCCCTGGCGGACCTGGACCAATCCTTAACGTTGAA
The DNA here is from genome assembly GCA_038215525.1 of Bryobacterales bacterium. Taxonomy (GTDB): domain Bacteria; phylum Acidobacteriota; class Terriglobia; order Bryobacterales; family Bryobacteraceae; genus JALHNI01. Next base: position 2,052 of record JBBQQS010000090.1, on the reverse strand, counting down.
TCCGGATGATGGCGAAGCCTGGCTGTTGCGCGGGGACGTGAGTGCGGCATTGGGACAACCGGCTAAAGCGGTGGCGGACTATACCCGGGCGATCAGTTCCGGGATAGAGCGCGCGCAGATTTACAATGCACGCGGCGTGGAACAGGTGAAGTTAGGACAGTATCAGAGCGGCATCGACGATCTCACCAGGGGGATTAAGTTGCGCCTGGATAACCCGGCACCCTACAAAGATCGTGGCGTGGCGCTGGCGTTGCTGGGTAACTACCGAGACGCGGTAGAAGATTACGACCGCGCGGTGGCACTGAAGCCAGATTACTGGGAAGCGGTGCTCGAGCGTGGCTACGCGTATGGGCAACTGGGTAACTTCGAAAAATCGATCAGCGACATGAGCTCCGTGATCAAGGCCCGGCCGGATTCGGAAAAGGCCTTCACCCTGCGGGGCGGATCGAAACAGCGGCTGGGTCAACACGCCGAGGCGGTGGCCGACTTTACTACGGCCTTGAAGTTACAGCCGGAAAATAAGCATGTATATTTGGCACGAGCGACTAGCTTTGTCGATTTAAAAGAATTAGATCGCGCCTTGGCGGACCGGAGCGCGGCCATCAAGTTAGACCCTGCCGATGCGGAGCTTTACGTAATCCGGGGGGGCACTTATCACTTACTCGGCGATCATGAGCGGGGATTGGCGGATCGTTCGGAAGCGATCCGGCGCAATCCGAATTATGCCGAAGCTTTCTATGCGCGGGGAAGTGCGCACTTACTCTTGGGTAACTTCGAGCGCGCACAGAGTGACCTCAAGGAAGCCCTCCGGCTGAAACCTTCTTTGCCGGAGGCGGCTTCGCTATTAGCGATGACCGAAGAGAAGATCGCAGCCGCGAAAGCGCCACCAGTGCTGGCTCCGGCACCCGCAGTGGTGGAAACGCCGAAAGCTCCGGTGGTGGCGGTGCAGACTCCCGTGGTAGCGCCCGCGCCTCCTGCTCCAGCTCCGGTGGTGGCCCCTAAGCCGACAGTTCCTGAGCCGGCTACACCGGGGGGACTGACAGCGGATGGTTATAACGCGCTCGGGCGGAAGCTGATTCAGGCGGGTAGCTATCAGAAGGCAATCGACGCGTTGACGGAAGCGCTCAAGATGGATCCGAAACATGTTCTGGCGCTAAACGCGCGTGGCTTTGCGTATATGCTGGCCAACCAATTACCCAATGCGCTCTCCGACCTTAACTTCGCCATCGAGCTGAGGCCAAATTACGCGAACGCCTATCTAACGCGGTCGGGACTCAAGACGCGGATGGGCGACAAGAAGGGCGCGGAGGAAGATCGCGCCAAGCATGTGTCGTTGTCGGGGAAATAAATCTTATGCCGTGCGCCAACGACGGCCCAAACCTAGTTTCTGTTTCGCATAAGCAATCGACCGCTCCATGTGTTCGCGCTGCTGGAACTTAACCGCTTCGGCGAAGTGGGGCGGGACGGGTTGGTTCTGTAAGTCCTCAATCACGACGTGACCTTCGTAGGGGCGGCCGTCGCGGGCTAGCTTCAGGAATCGGGCGAGGTCAGCAGCGCGAGTGCGCTGGTAGTCCTTCCAGAAACCGGTTTCGTAGATAGGCAAGATGGCCGGGGGCCGGCCGGTAATCGGTTTAATGTAGACGTGGACCTGGGGACATAGCTGACGCGCGCGGGCGAGAATTTGTGGGAAGTCGATGACGCCTTCGCCCAGTGGGACCCACTGCACCGCGATTCCCCGCTTCGTTTCGTAAACGACGGAGTCGCGCAGATGGAGCGTAAGGGCGTATTTGCCGAGTTCTTCTACCGTCGTGAGAGGGTCTTCCATCATGAAGACGGGATTGCCGGTGTCGAGGTAGCTGCCGACGAAATCGGGGCCGGCGGTTTCGATGAGTTGACGGTGCTCCCAGGCGCTGAAGTCTTTGTGGACTTCGATGGCGATCTTCACCTGCGCGTCGAGCACTTGAGGACGGACGGCTTTCAGGATCTTGAGGATGGTTTCGAGGTGCGCTTCCGGGGGCACGCCTTTGGGGAGCGAGGCGCGGTCGCTGGCGA
>JBBQQS010000089.1:0-13367 GCA_038215525.1 Bryobacterales bacterium | reverse complement strand
ACTGAATTTGAAATTCTGGTGCGGAACCAACCGGTAAGTGCCGTCGTGGTTCCTACGCCGTTCTACAAACGAAGCAAAGGCTGAGAGTTTCATGTATCCGCAAAATTACTCCTATACTAAAGAACACGAATGGGTGAGCGTTGCCGGCGATATCGGCACCATTGGCATTACTCACCACGCGCAAAAAGAACTCGGCGACATTGTGTATGTCGACTTACCCAAACTCGGCGTCGCGATCACCGCGCACTCCACCTTCGGCTCCGTGGAGAGCGTAAAGGCGGTTTCCGATATCTATTCGCCCGTCTCCGGCGAGGTGCTGGAAGTAAATAGCTTGCTCGCCACGCAACCGGAAAAATTGAATGAGGACCCCCACGGCGAGGCGTGGCTCGTAAAGGTGAAGTTAGCTTCTCCGGACGAGACGAAAGGCCTCATGACCGCTGCCGATTACCAGCAGTATATTGGCGAGTAGGTACTGGAAGTACTGTGTGCCGGATGCGTACCATTTCGTATTTATTTTTGCCCGTCTGTGGCTTCGCTCACATACAATTGGGCATGAGTCCCCCGGAGAAAGGCGCTTATCTCCGGAATCGGCGCTCTCGAAACTCCCGTGCCCCGCACTAAGCTAGCCCAACTTCTGGTGTTGCTCGTGGTTGCCATCGCGACCCGCCTGATCTTCCTTGAGCATCCGATTCAGGGTGACGATTACTATTATCTGGCCAGCGCCATGTACGGCCAGACAGACCCGCTGCATCCAGGTCACGCGCACTATGTGTTCCAAGGCAAAGACGTCGACATGCGTGGCCATCCGCACCCGCCGCTAAACGCCTGGATCCTCACCGGCATTCTGGCTTTGAATGGTCAACTGCGCGAAGTGACGTTGCACACCTACTACCTCCTCTTTTCGCTGCTGGTGGCGGTAAGCATGTGGGCGCTGGCGATGCGTTACTCGCCCCACCCGGCCTGGGCCACCTTGCTCGCCCTGATGTCGCCGGCCTTCATCGTCAGCGGCAACTCACTCGAAAGCGACCTGCCATTTTTGGCTTTTCTGATCAGCGGCATCACGGCCTTTATCTATCGCCGGACTGCGCTCGCCGTGCCGCTGCTGGCCTGCGCGGGCTTGGCGGCTTACCAGTCCGTGGCCATTGTCCCCATCCTGTGGCTCTACCTCTGGATGAAGCATCGCGATTGGCGCGCCGGTTGGATCGTCGCGGCCACTCCCGCTCTGGTACTCATCATCTGGCAGATCTACGAACGCATCTCCGGCGGTGCCTTCCCCGTGGCCGTGGCCGCCGGATATTTCAGTGAGTATGGCTTGCAGCGGTTCACCGCCAAGCTGCGCAACGCCATCGCCCTCTCGGGCCATCTCTTCTTCATCGTGGGACCCTTGCTCACCGGCGCCGTCGTGGGCGTGCTGGCCATGCAGCGCCGCCGTTACGACAAAACCAACGTCTTCCTCTTCGGCTGGCTCGCCATCTTCTTCAGTTGCGCCCTGGTACTCTTTTTCGCCGGGTCGGCGCGCTACCTGCTACCCATGCTGCCCCCCGCCGCCATTCTCACCACCCGCATTTTGCAAAAGCGGAAGACACTGTTGGCCGCCGGTGTCGCCTGCCAGGCCGTCGTGGGTTTCGCGCTCGCTTTTGCGAACTACGAACACTGGAAGGGCTACCAGGACTTCGTCAGCCACCACCAGCGCGAGTTCGCCAATCGCCGCGTTTGGGTGAATGGCGAATGGGGTTTGCGCTACTATGCCGAAGCGTTGGGCGGACTGCCCATGCGGCTCGGCCAAGCCGTCCAACCCGGTGACTTGATTCTCTCGAGCCAACTCGCCTTTCCCATCCCCTACACGACGGGTGGCGGAACATTGGTCCCTTTCGCCCAAGAAACCATTGACCCTTCCGTTCCCGTCCGTCTGGTCGGCCTGAGGGCCAACTCGGCCTGGTCCACCGCGTCGATGGGGCTGCTGCCCTTTGATATCTCGACTGATCCCGTCGACGTCGTCCGCGCCGACCTCGTCGTCGAAAAGCAGCCCACGCTCTCCTTCCTGCGCATGGGCGCTCCGCAAGCCGAAAGCCACATCGTCAGCGGCATCTACCAACTCGAAAGCGGCCTCTTCCGCTGGATGGGCGAACAAGGCTCCGTGTTCCTCAAAGCCAGCGGCGAACTTGCCCCGCTTGAGGTGAAGCTCTTCATCCCCGACACGGCGCCCGCGCGCGAGGTGACCGTCGAACTCGATGGTAAGGTGGTGGCGCGCGAGAAGTACAATTCCACTGGCCTTCACGACCTGAGGACCCTGCCCATCCAATGGCCCCGCGGCCGCGCATTGCTGACGATTAAAGTGGACAACACCTTCGTCTCTTCCGGCGACACCCGCCGCCTGGGCATCATCCTCCAGGAACTCGGCTTCCGGACGCGCGTCGGTCGATAGCTGCACCTGCGCGCGCCTCGGTCTCCGTCATTGCCCGCCTAGTAGATTAGTCTAGACTAGACTAAGTGCGATATCATCGAGCCATGGCCGTCAATATCCATGAAGCCAAGACTCACTTTTCCAAGATCCTCGAACGGGTTTCCGCTGGCGAAGACGTGGTGATCTCCCGGGCGGGTCATCCGGTGGCCGTGGTCGTCGGCATCGATCGTTATCGCCCCCGTCGCGAACTCGGTTTCGCCCCGGGAGCCTTTTCCATGCCGAGCCTGGAGGAGTTTAACGCACCGCTGGACCCCGAAACCCTGGCTGCCTTTTCCGGTGAAAGCTGAGTGAAGCTACTTCTCGATACGCACGTGTTCCTGTGGGCCGCCTGTCAACCGGATCGGTTACCTCCGACGGTTCGCGAGGCCCTCGCCGCCGACGAGAACCCGATCCTGGTGAGCGCTGCGTCGATTTGGGAGATCACGATCAAGGCGGCTGCCGGTCGCCAAATTCAATGGCTCGACCGTTCGCCGCCAGAAGTTCTTGACTCTTACATTGAACGATTGGGAGCCACCCGCCTGGACATCACCAGCGCCCATGCCTCGGCGAGTTGGCGCTTTCGCGAGTGGGCCAACAAAGATCCTTTCGACCGGATGCTGGCCACCCAAACCATGGCCGAGTCCGCGACTTTGGTTACGGCCGATGGGTTGCTTCGGGCTTACCCCGGCCTGCCGACCTTTTGGGCATAACGGACGCTAAGGAGCCTGCCGGATCGCGGCCGCGTAACTGAGCGTCTGCTGTAAGTCCTCTTCTTCGAGACACGGATACTCTTCAAAGAGCTCTTCGCGGCGCGGGTAGGTGGCCAAAATTTCCAGCACCCGCCGAACCGTGATTCGCATGCCACGAATACAGGGTTTGCCACCGCACTTGTCTGGCTCGATGGTGATGCGGTCGAAATTTGGAATCTGGGCCATGTCCTATTTTTGCCGATCGCTGAAGATGGTTCAAGCTTCCGCCGATCTCCGCCGGAAGTAAAGCATGGCGCACGGTTCCTGGTACGGGGCTTAGCGGAATTTCTCCTACCGCGCTCACCGCAACGTGTGACCTAGGGATGGGCGCGAAAGTAACTGCCGCCGAGTGCGAGGTAAACCGCCAATCCTTCATCCAAAGCGGCGACCTCTTCGCTCGGAAGTTTGCCGTAAACGCGGCGGACCCGCTGTTTGTCGATGGATCGCAGATGATCAATGAGCGCGTAGGATGTCTTGGACAAGCCGCTTTTGCCCGGTGCCAACTCGGGGTAGAGTAGGCCGTCTCCGGACGTTCCCGTCAGCGGAATCACGCAAACCAAGGGAAAGCGCTGATTGCTAGTTACATCCGGATCGCTCACGATGACGCAAGGCCTTTTCCCCCGCTGTTCGTGCCCTAATGTCGGCCCCAAACTCGGATCGAGATCGACGAGCACGACAGTGCCACGGTCCAGTTTCAATCCGGAAGCTCCACCCAGCCGCGGCCAGGGATCCATCCCACCGCTTGACCCGCTTCAGTACCCAAGAGCGCTTCGGCGTCCTCGGCGGGCAGCCCAGCCGCCCAGTCATCCAAACCTTGTTCGGCCAGTTCCGCGCTTTCCGGATGCGGGTTCTCAAGCGAAACATGCAGTTGCGTGCGGCGGCGACGATCGAGTTCGTGGACAATCGCGTCCGAGACGAACTTGCTACGATTCTTTTCCTGACGATCAATGTCTCGGATCAGGTCACTAGATAAGGTTACCGTCACGCGTTCCAGAATCGGCATATTCATACTCCCAGTCATACTTTACTACTTATTTTGGCACACCGCTGACCAACCGGACCGCATTCGCCTCGCTATCCCCCACATAGACCTTGCCCTGCCGATCGACGTAAACCCCATGCGGCCGCGCCGTGGCGCAAGCCAAAGCACTTCCGTCGCCGCCGTCGCCACGCCCCCCCGTGCCCAGCACCGTCCGCAGTTCACCTGTCTTCAAGTCCACCCGCCGCACCGTGTGGGACTCGGTATCGGTAAAATACAAGCCCCCATCCGGAGACCAAGCCACGCCCTTCGGCCCATTCAAGGTCGCCTTCAATGCGGGCTGCGGCGTGGCGTCGTAGCCCTTGGCGCCGCTGCCGGCCAAGTGCTGCAGCTTGCCGTCTGAGACGCGATAGAGCTGATTGCCCTCGCGCAGCGCCAGATACATCGTGCCCGACGGGTCAAAGTCGATCGCCCGTGGCCCGTTCAGCGGCGTTGTAGGCGCAAAGGACGCACCATTCGGCGTGGCCAGCTTTTCTCCGGACCCGGCTACGGTCTCAATCAGCCCGCTCTTCAAGTCAATCCGGCGCACGCGGTTGTTGCCGATATCGCAGAGCACCAAACGGCCCGCAGGGTCAAAGGCGATCGAGTGCGGCTGGCGGAATTGGGCCTTTACGGCCGGCCCTCCGTCGCCCGAAAAACCCGGCTGGCCCGTGCCCGCCACCGTCGTGATCATGCCGGTCTTCTTGTCCACGCGCCGCACCAGGTGGTTCTTCATCTCGACCAAGAACATGTTCCCCGCCTTGTCGAAGCGGACCTCGTAGGGCTCGAAGAGTAAAGCCTGCGTAGCCGGCCCGCCGTCGCCCGCATAGCCGCTCTTGCCCACGGTGCCGGCGACGATCGTGAGCTTCTTCGTCTTTAGGTCGAGCCGGCTCACCACATGCCGGTCGATCTCGCAGATGTAGAGCGCCTTATCGGGCCCGATCGTCAGCCCATAGGGATTGCGCACTTCGCGCGTCAGAGTCGTTACGGTTTGGCCGCATAGCGCACTAACGGCCAGCCAATAAATCACGCACCGCTTGTTCCACAACATCGACTTCGATCGCCTCCATATCCCTGAATACTTTTACTACCGGACCCCGCGGGGCCCACACCTCGGGCCGTGTCGGACCAAACAAAGCCAACGTCGGCGTACCTACCGCGGCGGCGAGATGCGAAATTCCCGAATCATTGCCAATATACACGGCTGCCGAGGCTAACCACGCCGCCAACTCCGATAAATCTTCAAAGCGCCGCGCCTCCGGCAGCTTTTCCTCCGGCCCCGCCGTGAACTCGATCGGCAAGTCGAGCTTCAACGCCCGAAATCGCTCTAAAGGCCAATTCTTCCGCGCCCCACCCGAAAACGGGTGAATCGCCGCAAACCGCCTCCGCTCACTCGCCCACTGCTCCCTAGCCCGCAGCGTAAGCTGTGGGGTCGCGGGCACCGTCCCACGCACCTGACTCATCAAGAAATCCGCCGCATGCACCTCGCCATCGGCCGCAGGCAGGGCAGGGAAGAAGCGGAACGGCAAGCCCAACCCATACACCGCCGCCTGAAAGGACTCTCGATTGGTCCCGTACCAACTCACGATGTCATCGAAGCCCTGCAACCGCGCCACCAACCGCGCATCGGGCCGCACGCAAGGGATTCCCACCTGGTCCAACCCTGTCCGCGCAATCGCGTCGACCGCATCGGCAAAGCCAATCAACGGCGTCACCACGCTGGGCACCCACACCTCGGTATATTCCGCGCGCAGGTGCTCCATGGCTGGCAGCGCGACAATACAATCGCCGATCGCCCCCGGGCGAATCAGCAGCCGCCTAACCCCCAAGCGCACTCCCAAATTGCCGTAGCGCCACCACCGTCAGCCCGATGCCAATCAAAGTCATAATCGCCGCCGAGCCGATCGCCAGAAAGTGAAAGCCATGCGATTCGCCGGCACTCGCCGGCAGCCAGCGCTTCGCATACACCACCAACACGCCGATGGCCGTCAAGATCCCCGCCATCCCTAAACTGAACGACACCAGCAGCGCGAGCCCCAACGTCAGCCGGCCGAGAGCCATCGCGCCCAAAAGCAGGATCAACGACGCGGGGCAGGGCACCAACCCGCCGCTTACGCCCAGCGCGATCAGGCTGGTGGCCGTCATCTTGTCCGGCGGCGCTTGATCATGGCTGTGGTCATGGTCGCAGCCCGGCCCGTGGTGATGGCGATGGCCATGGTCATGCGCCCGAAAGACGGCGATGCGCTTCCACAATAGCCACCCGCCGAAGATCACGATGGTTAACGCCGAAGCCACGCTCAGATAGGGGAAAATCTGCTCCACCGGAATCGACTGCGACATCGCCAGCACCATGAGGCCCAGCACAAACACCGTAAAGGTATGCGTAAAGGTCGTGATCGCACCCAAATAAACGGCATGTTGCCAAGTGCCACGGGACCCTACCAAGTACGCCGCCACCAAGGTCTTGCCATGGCCCGGTTCCAGGGCATGAAAGGCGCCCATGGCAAAAGCAATGCCGAACGCCGTCAATAGCAGGTGGAAAGGAAGTTCGCCTTGCCGCATCAGTTGCGACAGTAGGTTGGCGCGCCCCAGTTCGCTAAAGTCCTCTGCTTTTCGCGTGTCCGCTTGAGAGGTGGGCGGCTGCGCGAGCGGAATTACCTTGGTCTCGGTGCCTGCCCTGCCCATCACAAACCGCGCTCGCCGGTCCTGCGGAATCTTCAACTCCGCGTCGAGCGGATAGTTGGTGAGGGCGCGGCTGATGTCCCGCCCGGGCACGTGGCTCGATTCCACCAGGCCCACCCCCTCCGCCTTCACCGTGATCTCCTTCCACCCGGCGCGGCCGGCAAAGTTCGGATCCTCATATTCGAGCTCATCGAGATTGCCCGGCAGCTTCAGCGTCGCCACAATCATCATCGTGCTCATGCCCCCGGCGCCAATGCCCGGGAACGGTGATGTGCTCTCATGGAAGGGTTCCACCGGCTTGCCATGCGAACGGAAGCGCAATGCCTTCACCCACGCGCGCATCGCGGAATCGGTACTTTCGCCCGCCTTCCAGCGCTCTTCGAGTTTCATGCTGGGGATCTCGGCGAAGTCCACCACGTAGGTCACCACGATGCCGTTCTCGCGGAGCAAAAAGCCGGTATACTGCCCGATTGAAAAGTTGCCCAAGGGGTGGGCCAGTAGCCCCAGACAAGAAAAGATCCAAATGGCTAGTCGCCGCTTCATTACAATGAATTGTACGTCTGAACGCATGAAGATCGTCATCACTGCCGGAGAAGTCCCCTTAAGCGGCCCGCTGGTCGTCCCCATCGGGAGCATTATCACCATGGAAGCCCGAGACTTAGCGGGCCGCCGCGGCGTGCTGATCCGGGAAGTGCCGGCCAGCGAAGTGCCCGTCGTGCGGGACCCACAACGCACGGTAGTCCTAGGCTCTGACCATGGCGGCTTCGTTTTGAAAGAGAGCCTGAAGCCCTTGCTTGAGTCCTTGGGGCTGGTTATCAACGACCAGGGCGTGAAGCACGGCGAACCAGCCGACTATCCCGACATCGCTCTCGCCGTGGCCGAGATCGTAGCCTCTGGCGAGGCCATGCGCGGCATCATCGTCGACGGCGCCGGCATAGGCTCCGCCATGGCCGCCAACAAAGTGCCCGGCATCCGCGCCGCCCTGTGTTACGACCGGGCCACGGCCCGCAACAGCCGCGAACACAACCACGCCAACGTGCTTACGCTTGGCGGCCGTCTGCTCACCGCCACCCAAGCTGAGGACGTCGTCCGCACCTGGATCGACACCCCCTACGGCGGCGGCCGCCATCAGGCCCGCATCGACAAGATCGCCCAAATCGAACGGCGTTATTCGAGATGAACTCTGTCAATATGAACCCTGTCAGTATGAGCATGGTGGAACTCGACCAACTGGTGGCCGAAATTGGCGAAGCGATCCTGGCCCGCGTGCAGGGCCGCAAGCAAGAGGGGCTCGGCCTTCCGGAGATGGTCTGCCCTGGCTGCACCCAGCGCTGCGTGCAAACCTGCCAAGCCAAAACCCGCACCATCGTCGCCTGCGGCGCTGACCGGGTTACGGCTAGTGCCAAAGTCACCAAGGTCGATTCCGCGCTGGCCCGCATGATCGACCATACGCTGCTGAAGCCCGATGCCACCAAGCCCGAAATCCTGAAAGTTTGCGCCGAAGCCCGCGAATACGGCTTCGCCAGCGTCTGCATCAACCCCTACTGGGTGCCCACGGTGGCCGCCGCCTTGGCCGGTTCGCCGGTGAAGGTCTGCACCGTTATCGGCTTCCCGCTCGGCGCCAACACCACCGAAGTGAAGGTGCGCGAAACCGAAGTCGCCTTGCGCGCCGGTGCCCAGGAGATTGACATGGTGATGAATGTCGGCGCCCTAAAGTCCGGCGACGCCGAAACCGTCAAGCTCGATATCGCCGCGGTCGTCGAAGTCGCCCACCGCGCCGGCGCCATCGTTAAAGTGATCTTAGAAACCGCCTATCTCGACGACAACCAGAAAGCCACCGCGTGCGCCCTGGCGAAGCTCGCCCACGCGGACTTCGTCAAGACCTCCACCGGCTTCGGCCCCTCCGGCGCCACCGCGCATGACATCGCGCTGATGCGCTCCATCGTCGGCCCGGACATGGGCGTCAAAGCCTCGGGCGGCGTCCGCACGCTGGCCGATGTGCGTCAGATGGAAGCCGCCGGTGCCACGCGTATCGGTGCCAGCGCCAGCGTCAAAATCGTACAAGGAGCCCCGGCCAGTGGCGGACAAGGTTATTGAAGCGCCCCCCAGCACCCCCAGGCGCGCAGAACGCGTGCGCTTTGAGGAGCGCGCCGACCTGCTGGACTTTTTGCTCGAGATTTCGTCGCTCACCTCCCAAACCCTCGACCTTGACCAGCTTCTGGGCGAAGTGGCCGCCATCATCAAGCAGGCCGTGCCGCATGACCTCTTTGCCATCTTCCTCTACAACGACCGCCAGAAGAGCCTCAGCCTTCGCCACGGCATCGGCCATCGCGAAGAGCACATCAAGAACCTAAGCCTCGGCCTTGGCGAAGGCATCGTCGGCACCGTCGCCGCCACGCGCCAGCCGCTCCTGGTGCGCGACGTTCGGCAGGACTCTCGCTACCTCGCCAGCCTCGACGCCGTCCGCAGCGAAATGGCCGTTCCTATGATTGCCCGCGGCAAGTTGGTCGGCGTCATTGACCTCCAAGCCACCCGCGAAGCCTTCCACTCCGACAAGGACCTCGCCCTGTTGAGCGTCATCGCTTCCCGCGTGGCTTTCTCGATCGAAAACGCCCGCCTCCACCGGCGCGTGCAGCGCAACAACCAAACTCTGCGCACCCTCGCCGACCTCGCGCGCGAACTCTCCTCCATCCTCGACCTCGACCAACTGCTCGAACGTCTCGCCGGCAGCATCAAGCACCTCATCAACTACGACGCCTTCAGCATCATGCTCGTCGACGACCAGCAAACCATGCTGCGCCATCGCTACAGCAAGCGCTTCGACGAGCGCCTGAAATTGGACAACATTCCCTTGGGCAAAGGCGTTACTGGTGCCGCCGCGCTTGAGCGTACCGCCATGCGCGTCGCCGACACGCGCAGCGATCCGCGCTACATTCCCACTCATCCCGATATCCGCTCCGAACTCGCCGTGCCCCTCATCACCCAGGATCGCCTGATCGGCGTGATGGACCTTGAAAGCGAAGCCCTCGGCTACTTCACTGAGGATCACGTTCGCCTGCTTTCCTTGCTGGCGCCGCAAATCGCCGTCTCCATCCTGAACGCCCGCCTCTACGAAGAACTCGCCACCCGCGAACAGAGCATGGAGCAGGACCTCCGTGCCGCCCGCCGCCTGCAGAAGATCCTGCTGCCACGCGAAGCCCCCAGCATCAAACATCTGGACGTCGCCTTCCACGCCAAGCCGGCCCGCGAAATCTCGGGCGACATCTACGACTTCTTCGAACACGCCGGCGACTACAGCATGTTTGCCTTTGGCGACTCGAGCGGCAAAGGCGCCGCCGCAGCGCTCTATGGTGCCCTGGTTACCGGCCTGCTGCGTTCGCTCGCGCCCCGCCGCCGCGGACCCGCCATGCTGATGCGCTCGATCAACGAAACCCTCATGGAACGCAAGGTAGACGCGCAGTTCGTCACCCTGCTGGTCGCCCTCTGGGACGGCCAATCGCGCGAATTCATCATGGCCAACGCTGGCTCCATCCCGCCCTTTGTCTGCCGCCACGGCAAGGTCCGCCGGCTCGACGTGGGCGGCGTGCCGCTGGGCTTGCTCGAACAGCAGGAGTACGAAGAGACCGTCTTTGCCACCCTGCCCGGCGATATCATTCTGCTTGTCTCCGACGGTATTGAGGACCAGGTGAATCCCGAAGGCAAGCAGTATGGCCAATCGCGCCTCATGCGCTTCCTTCCCGGCGTCTGCGACCTCACCGCCGCCGAAATCGTCAAAGCCATCGACACCGACGTCGAAACCTTCCGCAACGGCGCCCCCGTTCAGGACGACCAAACCATCATTGTCATCAAGGTGAGTTAACTTCTTGTTGCATCCTTACGCCTATCGAAATAGTCAGCTCCATTGCGACGGAGTCTCCCTCAGCGCGATCGCCGCCGCCGTGGGGACTCCCTTCTATGTCTACTCGGCTAATGCCATCCTGGCCCGCTACCGCGAGTATGACGAGGCTTTTGGCGAACATCCCCATCAGGTCTGCTTCGCTGTCAAAGCCAACTCAAACCTCGCCGTCCTGGCCCTGCTCGCCCGCGCTGGTGCCGGCTTCGATCTGGTCTCGGGCGGCGAACTCTACCGCGTCCTGGCCGCCGGCGGTGACCCTGGCAAGATTGTCTTCTCCGGCGTCGGCAAGACTGACGAGGAGTTCGAGTACGGCCTCACGACTGGCATCCACAGCTTCAATTGCGAAAGCCCCGCCGAACTCCAACGCTTAAGCGCCGTGGCTACCCGACTTGGCCGCACCGCCCGCGTCGGCCTACGCGTCAACCCCGACGTCGACGCCGTCACGCATCCCTACATCTCCACCGGCCTCAGCGAGAACAAGTTCGGCATCGGCATTGCGGAAGTCGTGCAAGTTTACGCCCTAGGCGCCAGCCTGCCGGGCCTCTCCCTCACCGGTGTGAGTAGCCACATCGGCTCCCAATTGCTCGATCCGGCCCCGCTCGACGAAGCCCTCGGCAAGATGCTCGCCTTAATCGGCCGCCTTCGCGCAGCGGGACTCCCGGTCGACCACCTCGACATCGGCGGCGGCCTTGGCGTCCCCTATCAGCCACAAGATACTCCTCCCCCCGTCAGTGACTTCATCCGCCGCGTCTGCGAGCGCACCACCGGCCTGGGCCTCACCCTGATGACTGAGCCCGGCCGGTCCATCGTGGGCGAAGCCGGAGCCCTCGTCACCCAGGTGCTCTACACCAAGCAGAACGGCAAGAAGCACTTCCTCATCGTCGACGCCGCCATGAACGACCTCATCCGCCCCGTGCTCTACCAGGCCCACCACGAGATCCTGCCCCTGCGCGAATCCTGGGATGAGCGCGAGCCGATGGACGTCGTCGGCCCCGTCTGCGAGTCCGGCGACTTCTTCGCCAAGGACCGTCCCCTCGCCCCCCTCGACTCCGGCGACCTCGCCGCGTTACTCACCGCCGGAGCCTACGGCTTCGTCCTGTCCTCGAACTATAACTCCCGCCCAAGGGTGCCCGAGGTCCTCGTCGAAGGCGCGGAGTGGCGCATCGTCCGCCAACGCGAAAGCCGCGCCGACCTCATCCGCGGCGAATCGGTTTAGTCCGCTGCCATCCACCGCTGCGCCGTTTTGCGGGTTTTGTCCACTTGCTTCGGGCGAGCCTGTAAATACATAATGTAAATGTGATCTGATGAACTTCGTCTGGGACCAGCGAAAGAACCGGGCTAATCTTGCCCGTCATGGAATCGCGTTCGAGGACGCGATCCGGATTTTCGAAGGCCCGACGCTAGAAAAGGTGGATGACCGGTTTGATTATGGAGAATCCCGAGTCTACGCGATCGGCGTCGTCAATGGGATGGAGATCACCCTGATCTACACGGACGTATCAGAAATCGAACGCCGGATCATTTCGGCATGGAGGGCAGAGCGCCATGAAAGAAAAGCCTACTGGCAAAACCTTAGCTAAGGGCCGCACCACGGATTGGAAGCGGCTGCACGCTTTGAGCGATAAGGATATTCGAGCGGCCGTGAAGACCGATCCGGAGGCCCGCCCAACCGACGTGGACTTTTGGAAGCAAGCGAAGATCGTGCTGCCGCAGGCCAAGCAGACGATGACCATTCGGCTGGATGCCGATCTGCTCGGCTGGCTGCGGCAACAGAAAGGCTATCAGACGCGAATCAACTCCGTGCTGCGCACCTACATGGAAGCACAGAAGCCGTGAACGTCGTCATTGCCGCGCGGTTTCTACGCGGCTGGCGTTATCTCCACTTCACCGGCCAAGCTAGACGGTTGGGGGATCGGGTCCCCAAATTGCCGCATTGTTTCGAGATGACCCTGGATCGCCTCTCGGATATTCGTCTTCGTCTCGTCTAGGGTCCGGCCGGTTGTCATGCAACCCGGCAAGTCCGGGACATAGGCAGCCCAGTTTGACTGAGCTTGCTCAAAGATTACGGCGTACTTCACGCTCATCTCCTATCCTCCAAACCGGCTAACCTGAGGACCGCCTTGAGGGTCCCGATTGGAATTCTTCGCCTGGATTGCCCGGCACGGTCACCACATTGGCCTTCGTCGCACGCTTGAAGTGCCGATGACTTCCCGTTGTTCTCACGTGCTTCCAGCCGTCGGATTCGATCAGGCGAATCAAGTCTCGGACCTTCACTGACATCAGTCTACAGCCAATCACGAGGATTGGTCGTCTGAAGTTGGAGTGTGTAGAGGAAAATGGACCTCCCTCAACGCACCGCTGACGTAATGGCAGCCCCGGCCCTGTCAAACGGATTGCCCTCCGCCACTCCGCTCGCGTCGCCTTAATCAATCGCCGTCCTCAATACTGCCAGCTTCGCCTCGTAGTCCCGTTCCTGGTCCTCCAGAACGCGCAGCGCCGCGCGGACCACCTCGCTCGCGTTCTCGTAGCGGCCGCTCTTCACCTTGGCCAACACAAAACCTTCTAGTTCGTCCGTCAGAT
>JBBQQS010000088.1:0-13423 GCA_038215525.1 Bryobacterales bacterium | reverse complement strand
TTCTGCCCCCCATGCCGATCTCGATCGAAACCAAACGCCTGGGAGACGTCGGCTTCATCAGCTTCAACCTGTTCCTTGACCCCGTCCGCCTGAGCCCGGCCTTTGAAGACGCCGTGAAGGCCTGCAAAGCCACCTGCAGGGGCTTTATCGTCGACCTGCGTGGCAACCCCGGCGGCATTGGCATTCTAGCGATGGGGCTGGCCGGTTTCTTTGTCACGCAGCCGGATCAGTACCTGGGCACCATGGTCCGCCGGGACTCGAAACTGAAGTTCACGGTGAACCCGCGCGCGGAAATCTTCACCGGCCCCCTGGCTATCCTGATCGACTCGAGCACGGCCTCCACCGCGGAGATCATGGCCGGCGGCCTGCAGGATCTCGGGCGCGCCCGCATCTTCGGCTCCCGGAGCATGGGCGCGGCCCTGCCCTCGGTGATCGAGCGCTTGCCCAGCGGAGACCTGTTCCAATACCCGGTCGCCAACTACATTTCGCGCAACGGCAAGGCGCTGGAAGGCGAGGGCGTCCTGCCGGACCAGACGGTGGAATTAACACCCGCCAACCTCGCCGCGGGTGACCCGGTTTTGGATGCTGCGCTACAGTGGATTCATGCGCAGAAGAGCGTTCTTCCAACTATCCGCCGCTAGCCTGGCCGCCGGCTACCTGAAAGCCCTCGAGCCCACCGGCTCTTCAATCATCGACCGCTTCATTGCCGTCACCGGTGGCAAAGCCGCTTACGCCAAACTGGTGACCGAAGTGGCAGAGGGTACCGTGAACATGGGTGCCCAAGGAGTCAGCGGCACGGTGAAGGTGTTGAAGAAATCGGGCAACGCTTATACCGTGATTGAGATTGCGGGTGTGGGTAAGCTCGAAGAGGGCGTCCGCCAGGGCGTCGCATGGGAGAACAACAAGATCACCGGCGCGCGGGTCCGCACGGGCGAGGAGCGCGATGTGCAAGTGCGCAATGCGGCGATTGACCTGGAACATCAGTGGCGCAAATATTTCGTGACTGCCGATTTGGCCGGCAGCGAGACGATCGCGGGCGAGGATTGCTACAAGGTGGTGCTGAAGCCCAAGACCGGTGAGCCGGAGATCCGGTACTTCAGCAAGAAGACCGGGCTGATGCTGAGGATGACCGGGGTGATGCCGACCCAGATGGGCCCCATGCCGATGGAGAGCACCATGTCGGACTACCGCGAGGTGCAGGGCCTGAAGCGGCCATTTAAGCTCGGGGTGTCAGCGGGCGGGCAGGCGGCGGAGATGACTTTCACTAAGTACACGATCAACGCTCCGGTGCCGGACTCGGCCTTTGCGCTGCCTGCGGAGGTCCTAGGCCTGGTGCCGAAGGTGGCGTCGAAGCCGGCGAAATGATAACTCGTCATGATGCCTTCGCCTTCAGGCTCCGAACCAACTGGTGAATCGCCAGAGTCTTGGTATTTCGAGGGTCCGTCGGCACAAACGAGAATCGGAGTCTGGCAATGGTGGGAGCGGCGCAGGTATCGCTACAATCGCGACCTGCTAATCGCCGGGATAACGACTTGTGCGCTGACCGTGGTAGCGGGCTCTGCATCGGTTGAACCTGGCGTACACCGAAGGGCCACTCGTCGCTTCCATCTTCTACCGGGGTAGCCCAAGAAAAGGACTATTCAAAACCGGCTCTACTCTTGCAATCTTTCTCACCGCGCTACCTGGCGCTTGGGCCTTGGTGTTTTGTTTTAAGAAGATAGCCTGCCGCCCAAGCGGCGGGGCACAATCTCCAAGACGTAACATGTTCCCTTAAGGTCCCGAATAGCTGCATTTCCTCTTGTTTGTGCCAGTTAGTCTGGGAGTTTGCAACGTATTGCGGATCGAGAAATGTGCCCCGCCGCTTGCGCGGCAGGCTAGGCGGGACGCAACCTAGAAGTACCGTATGGGGTTTCGGATTGAGTTCACGCCCCGCGCCCAGCTGGACCTGGAACTTAGCCCGCAAATGGGCAAAGACTTGATGCGCCAGCACCGACGCTCCCGCTTCCGCCTGAGTTAGCCCTTCGTTGGCAAGTTTACGCTAACTCGACTGGCACATGAATTCGAAGGCCTGGGTGAGCATGGCCTTCATGTCGGTGCGTTTGACGACGGCGTCCAGGAAGCCGTGCTGCAAGAGGAACTCGCTGCGTTGGAAGCCTTCGGGGAGCTTTTGGCGGATGGTCTGCTCGATGACGCGGGGGCCGGCGAAGCCGATAAGGGCGCCGGGCTCGGCAATATTCAGGTCGCCCAGCATGGCGAAGCTGGCGGTGACGCCGCCGGTGGTGGGGTCAGTCAGGATGCTGATGTAGGGGATGCCGGCGTCGTCGAGGCGCATGAGGCCGGAGGAGATTTTGGCCATTTGCATGAGCGAAATGGCGCCTTCCTGCATGCGGGCGCCACCGGAGGCGGAGATGACAACGAGGGGGTGACGGTCGGCGAGGGAACGGTCAACGGCGCGGGCGATCTTTTCGCCCATCACTGCACCCATGCTGCCGCCGATGAATTTGAGTTCCAGGGCGCAGATGTTCACGGGGCGGCCATTGATTTCGCCACGGGCGGAGATGATGGCGTCGCGGAGGCCGGTGGCTTTCTGCATACCCTCCAAGCGCGCCGTGTAGGCCTTGGAATCGACAAAGTCGATGGGGTCGGTAGAGGTGAGAGTCTCGTCAAATTCTTCGTAGTCACCGTCAAAGAGCAGTTCGAGGCGGGCGCGGGCGTCGATGCGGAAATGGTAGCCGCACTTGGGGCACAGGTGCAGGTTCTTTTCGAGCTCCTGCCGGAAGATCACCTGCCGGCAACCCTCACACTTTACCCAAAGTCCTTCGGTAAGGACGGTGCGGTCGTCGGACGACGAAGTCGTCACGGAGGGCTTGTCTCGTTTCCACCAACTCATGCGTCCTTCAGTCTACCTTGTGGCGGGGAGATTGTCGCGCGATCGCAAACGAAACCAGATTAAGTTATTTGTTTTCAATGATTTACGGACATCCATCGGCTGATCGAAAAACACGATTTCCCGCTTACGTCTTGATTATAAAAGACTTATCATTGAGTCGGCCTTGATATTTCGGAGGCAGGCCGTCGGCTAGGTTCTCTCTATCTATTTGATTATAGGAATTTTAGCGTAAAGAATAAGGTGCCCGGATCGGGCGTGTCGTTGTACCGGCCGATCGAGCCGATCAAGGTATAACCCAGCCGCAGATAGAGCGCAATCGCCTCCGTCATTGACAGGAGAGTGTCCAGGCGCAGCCCGACCAAGCCCAGGTCCAGCGCCGTTCGCTCGATTTCGGCCATTAACGCCGGCCAGCCCCAAACCGGCCGGACGTACAGGCGTTCACTTCCCCGCAGCCATCAGGTAAAGACTTCAGCGCCACGCATCCTGCCGCCGCGCCCTCGTACCATGCCACCAGGATCGCCACGTAAGGCGCGGGAAGCCCCGCCAGCTCCGCATCGAACGACGCGACGCACACCGGCGCATTCGCCGCCGCCTGGTACTCGCGAAACAGCTCGCGCAACAGCGCCAAGTCCGCCGCAGGGCCGGACCACGGTCACTACCGAAAGCCCTCCCACACGTGGGCGGAGAAGCGTTTCAGCACCTGAAAGCCGAAGCGTTCGTACAAGCCAACAGCCTCCACATTGGCCGCCGTCACCGTCAGGGTGACGCTCTGGCAGCCGGCCCGGCGCAAGCCTTGGAGGGAGTGGCGCAACATCTCATAACCCAAGCCTTCGCCCCGCACGCGCGCCGCCGTGCAGAGTTGCGTGATGTGGCCCACGCCCGGGCTTACCATGCTGGTTAAGCACAGACCGCTGAACTCGCGCGTCAACGCGTCGAGCGCAATGCACGACGCCGACTCCTGGAAAGTCCCGCAGCCTGGGTACTGCACGATATTCATCAGAAAGCGCCGCGCGCCGCCGGGGCTGCGGTACTGGTCGTTGATGTTGGAGTCGATGTGCTTCAGGTAGGAGTCGCTGATCAACTGGGCGGCTTCGTCGGAGCGCCGGTCGTTCCAACGATCGAGTAAGAAGCGCGAACTCGCCCGGCCCACGGGAAACAGGTCGATCGCCGTCAGGTCGAGCAGCATAAAGAGCCGGGGAAATTCGCGCACTTGGCTCGCCATCGGGAAATGCTGCCCCATGGGGCGGGTATCGCGAAACATCAATAACTGCGACTCAATGCGGCGCACACCCGGCTGACGGGCCAACGTCATCACCGTGGCATGCAGCAACCTCCGCTCATGCTCGGGCGAAGTGTGCGCGTGACGCACATACAGATCGCCCACCAACCCCTTATGCTCTTCGCAAACATAGTAGGAGTAGCCGACCAATTCGCCATCGACGCGCAGACCGCAGCCTTGTAGCGCGCGCATATCGACAAAGCGCTCGACGAGATCGGCGGAGGAACGGAAATCCCAGTACAAGCGCTGCCGCCACACCTCGACTTCTTCCCGCAGCAAAGCGACAATCTCGCCGGTTCGGACGTGCCCCAGATCTACGGTTTCGATACGCGGAGGTTGGGGCAAGGCAGCCATTCGTCATCTTCACTATAAGGGATCATCGAAGGCCGAGCCTCGCATTTTGGTCCGCAGTGAAGCGGCAACGGGATAGTGCGGGCAGGGGCACACCCAGTTGGCGGAGGTTCACGAGCGCCGGGTAGAGGCAAGGATCGAGGGCCAGGGCTCGGGCAAAGTCCTGCCGCGCGGCGTCGGATTGACCCAAAGCGGCGAGCGCCGTTCCCCGATTCGCTAACGCCCGCGGATCACCCGGCTCAGCGGCCAAGGCCACGCCAAACTCGCGCAATGCCTCCGCGGGACGGCCCAATTCCAGATAGGCCCTCCCGCGCTCCGTTGACACACGACCCTCCGTGGGCAAATTCGCCAATACCTTGAGCGCCTCGGCCGGAGCCACCGCCCGCGCCAACTGAGTGCGCGGGCGCACCTTCGCCGGGGACGCGGCCACGGTATCGAGCCACAAGCTCTGCTCGGTGCGAAATACAAGCGCGCGGGCGAAGCTCAGCGTTGCCAGCAATACGGCCAGCGCCACTAGGTAGCGCGGCTTCAGCACCGGCCAAAGGAGCGCCAACGCCGCCGCGAAACAGGGCGCGGCGAGGTACATGCGACGGTCCGCCGCCAGGTCGTCGATGGGGAGCAGGCTCGACGTCGGTGCCAGGAAGATCAGCCCTGCGGCGAACCACAAGCGCGCCGGTGGCTTCAGCAACATCACTGCCGCGCCCAGTGCGCACCAACACAATAGCGATAGCCACAGCGCGGGGTCCAAGTCCGGATCGAAGTTGAAGCCCACCGGGAAAAGCAGTAGTCGCAGGTAGCGGACGATGACATAGCCCTGCGACAAAGCGTAAGTAAATGGAGAAATCGATACGTCGAGGCCAGCGCCCGAACCCTCCACCTGCGACGTCGCCCATAGTCCCCGTAAGCCCGCAGCCAATGCCAGCCCAAACATCGCCGCGATCGGTGGCCAGTTCCGGCGTGAACCGAAGAACAGCGCAAAGAACAAAGGCAATGCCACAGCCTCTTCTTTCGAAAGCAACGCCGCCGCCGTCAGAAATACAGCCAACCAACGCCGTTCCCGCAGCCACGCTGCAATCGCGCTCCAAGCGAAAAATCCGCACAATAGCGTGCTGCGCGCAAAGACATAGGCCACCGGTTCGGTCTGCAAAGGATGCAGGGCAAAGACGATTAGCGCCGCCCAGGAAGCCATCGGCGGCAGCAGCTTTTGGAAAGCTTCGCTCGCCAGCCACACGGCGCACAGATGCAGCAGCACGTTTACGAGATGGTAGCTCCAGGCGGAGTCCTGCTGTAGCTGATAGTTGGCCCACAGGGTCAGGTTGGTGAAGGGCCGGACGCGCGCCGGGTGCAGCAGTTCAGCCCAACCGCCAAAGCTGGTAAACGCCGGGTCACCCAGCACCGAATAGTCATCCAAATGGAAGCTGCCGGCAATCGACGGGGCAAAGGCGATCGCCGTGGCAAGGAGCAACAGAAGAGTGGCACGCTTGGGGATGACTCCTAGTGTAATCAAGCATTGCGCGTTACCCTAGTTTTTGCCGTGAACCCCAAGCCCAAAACCGCCGCCGCCCGCCAAGCCCGGCTCGACCGTATTCTCAACCATTTCGACGCGCTCTACCCTAATGTCGAATGCGCCCTTACCCATACCAATGCCTGGGAATTACTGGTCGCTACCATCCTTTCCGCGCAATGCACCGACGTCCGCGTGAATATGGTCACGCCGGGCCTCTTCGCCAAATACCCCACCATCGAAGACCTCGCACACGCCAACCTCGAGGAGCTCGGCCAGGACGTCCGCTCGACTGGCTTCTATAACAACAAGTCCAAGAACATCCAAGGCGCCGCCCGCGTCATTTTGCAGGACTTTGGCGGCGAAGTGCCGCGCACCATGGACGAGTTGCTCACCGTCCCCGGCGCCGCCCGCAAGACGGCCAATGTCGTCCTCGGCAGCGGCTTTGGTATCGCCTCCGGGGTGGTGGTCGACACCCACATGGTTCGCCTATCGCGCCGCCTGGACCTCACCAAAGAGACGGATCCGGTGAAGATTGAGCGCGACCTGGTGAAGATCATTCCCCAGCACCGCTGGATCGCCTTCTCGCACCAAATGATCCACCACGGCCGGTCGCTATGCCCGGCCCGCAAACCCAAATGTCAGGAATGTCCCATTTCTCCCGACTGCTATGCTACCGACAAGACAGAATAATTTGCTAAACTGAAAAGCGTTGGCCAGGTAGCTCAGCTGGTAGAGCAGCGGACTGAAAATCCGCGTGTCGGGGGTTCAATTCCCTCCCTGGCCACCATATAGACTTACTCCATATTCGTCTCTGAATATGGCCACAGCCCCGGAGACCTCAGGCAGAGGAGCTCCGGGTTTTGTTTTGGCCGGCAGGTTCACCCCCCAGTGCGAATCTTCGCGAGCGTAGCCGCCATCTCCTTTACCCGGTCTGGATGTTGGTCGGCCAGATTCCGGGTCTCCCCCAGGTCAGCCGCGAGGTTGTAGAGTTGGGGCTCCGGTGCCGCGCCCATCTCGATGTTGGTGTTCGGATTGAGCCGCACGCCTTGGCTGGGCGGAATGTACTTCCAGGGACCCGTGCGGAGCGCCAAAATGTTAGCCTGCTCCACCAGGGCGGTGCGCCCTTGCGGGCTCTTACCGAGCAGCGCGGCAGAGTGGTCTTCGCTATCCGGTGCAGCGCCGGGCGGCAGCTTCCCTCCAGCCACCGTGGCGAGCGACCGCAGCAGATCCACCTGACTCATCAGGGCGTCCGAGACTCCGGGCCGAATGTGCCCGGGCCAGTGGGCGATGAAGGGTACGCGCGTGCCGGCTTCGAAGGCGCTGTACTTACCGCCGCGCAGGGGACCGTTGGGCCGATGCGCGCCCAGCTTGGTTGCCGCGTCGTCCTGGTAGCCATCGTCGACCACCGCGCCGTTGTCGCTCGAAAGGAGGATCAGCGTGTTCTCCAGCAGGCGATGACGCGTGAGTTCCTTCACTATCTCGCCGACGCACCAATCGAGTTCCGCGACCGCATTGCCCCGGGGGCCCATCGCCGTCGCAGCGGCGAAGCGCGGATGCGGCACACGCGGCACGTGGATGTCGTGCGTGGCGAAGTAGAGGAAAAACGGCCGCGCACGGTGGGCCCCAATGAACGACGTCGCGCGCCGCGTGAGGACGTCGGCCATGGTTTCGTCGTTCCACCGCGCCCGCTGGCCGCCCTTCATGTAGCCAATGCGGCTGATGCCGTTCACGATGGTCATGTCGTGGCCGTGGCTGGGCTTCATCTTCAGGAGCTCCGGATGGGCCTTACCGGTGGGCTGATCGTCGAGTGGGCCCTGATAGCTCACCGCGATGGGATCCAGCGGATCGAGGTTCGCCACGCGGTGACCGTCCACGTAAACGCAGGGCACGCGATCGCCGGTGGCGGGTAGGATGAAGGCTTCGTCGAAGCCGATCTCGAGCGGCCCCGGCTGGATGTCGGCGTTCCAATTCACTTGGCCATCGCCAAGCCCGAGGTGCCATTTACCCACCACGCCCGTGCGGCATCCGGCGTCCTTGAGCATCGACGCCAGCGTCACTCGGCCGGGCTGGATCAGCGCCGGGGCATCGCCCGGCAGCACCCTCGCTTTCGGGATCCGAAAGGCATATTCACCGGTGAGCAGCGAGTAGCGCGAGGGCGTGCAGGTGGCGGCGGTAGTGTGGGCGTCGGTGAAGCGGAGCCCACGCGCGGCCAGCCGGTCGATGTGGGGCGTGCGGACTCGCGTCGCCCCGTAACAGCTCGTGTCCCCATAGCCGAGGTCGTCGGCGTAGAGGATGACGATGTTGGGCGGCCGCGTCGGCGTCATCG
This sequence comes from Bryobacterales bacterium, assembly GCA_038215525.1. GTDB lineage: Bacteria > Acidobacteriota > Terriglobia > Bryobacterales > Bryobacteraceae > JALHNI01. Next base: position 5,070 of record JBBQQS010000088.1, on the reverse strand, counting down.
TGCGCGTCTGGCCGGACAGGGATAGTCCCGTGAATAGAAAATCTCTCCGCTTCATCGTTCCCAGTGTATTTCGCTATTCGCCTGGCGGCGGTACTCGGCCTGTACTCGTTCGCTGTCCGCCACGCGCCCCTTCGCCCGGTAGGCTCGCGACTGCGGCAACAGCAAAGCTGAATCGGCCGCGGCTGCCGCTTCGAGGTGCGGAATGGCTTCCTGGTTCTGCCCGAGCGACTGGAAAGCCTTGCCTAACTCACCGCGCGCGGCCAGCAAGGTGGGCTTGGTGGCTGCCGCCCGTTCGAGATAGGGAACGCCGGCGGCGGGCCCTTCGATCCGCGCGAGCGTGTCGCCGTATTCGTAGTTGAAGTCCGCATCTTGGGCGAACGGAGTGGCGACGGTGGCGAAGAGCCGCTGAGCATCGGGGTATTGCCGGGCTTCCCAGTAACAGTGCGCCGCTTGGCGGGCGACGGCGGCGCTTTTGTGCTGGGTGGCCAAGGCGGCTTCGTAAGTCCGGGCGGCGTTCAAGAAGCGTTTACAGCCATAGTAGGCGTCAGCCAATTCGACCACGCTTTGCTCAGCATTCCAAGCGCGGGCTTTCTCAAGCGGGGCGATGGCGTCGCAGGCCCGGGATAGCTTCAGTTGCGATAGCCCTAACAACAGATGCATGGGCCCCGGTTGCGGTTTGGCTTTTAGAAATAGCTGTAATTCAGGCACGGCGTCGGCGTAACGGCTGCTCAAGTGGAAAGTAAGTCCTAAATTCATGTGCCACGCCGGGTTCGCCGGATCGACCTTCAGTAACTGCCGGTAAGCCCGCTCGGCATCGCTAAATCGCCGCTCCCGAATCGCCTGTGCGCCCTGTTGTGACAACTGCGCCGAGTCTTGGGCCAATAGCAACAGCAGTAGCATCATGGCTCCACCGCGATCCGGCGATCCACGGGGACGTCGCTCATGGTTTTCTGCTTTCCATCCGGCCAAGTTACTTTCACGTTCACCGTTCCGGCACTTACCCCGAAGTGCAAGGGGCAGTTACACGATGAAGCATAACCCGAGGTGTAAGTAGCATGACGCCACTGCGTCCCCACTTGCACCCGCGCCCCGGCACTTACATTTACTTCGAGCCAATGGCTGGCCGGCGGACAGGAACGCTTGATGACTTGCGGCGCGGCTTCGAGAGCGGTGGCGACTAAGTCGAGACAGCCATCGTTATCTAAGTCGGCGGCAGCGATACCTCGGTAAAGCCGACTGGGCGCCGATATAGCGTCGCCCGCCACAAACTGCCGGCCTTCGACATTGCGCAGCCAGGAAAGCGGCTCCCGCGCCAAAGCGCCCTTGGAGCCAGTAGCTGAGAGCACTTCGCCGCGCGCGGCAACAATGTCTTTCCAGCCGTCGTTATCGAGATCGGCGAATACGATGCCCCAGCCGGCCATCGCGCGCGTAAGTACACTTAGACGCGAACTAACGGTAGCTTCGACAAACTCCGCGCCGGTATTGCGATAGAGCGGAAAGGTCTCATCCCGCAAGGCGGTGTAAATCAGGTCTGGGCGGCCGTCGTTGTCGTAGTCCTGCGCGTCGGCACCCATGGCCGAAGGCGGGTTGCCATTAGCCGGGGCGGCCACGCCGCAAGCGAAGGCCACTTCCTCAAAACGCCCGTCGCCCAGGTTTCGGAAGAGGAAGTTGAAGACGCGGTCGTTAGTGACGAAGATATCGAGGCGGCCGTCGAGGTCAAAGTCCGCGACGGCGGCGGCCATTCCCTTCCCCAGGTGCTGGGCGATGCCGGAGGTGGCCGAGATATCGGTAAACGTGCCATCGCCCTCGTTGCGAAAGAGGGCGTTCGGCTGCGGCTGATAGGCGCGCGGATGGCAGAAGTCGGGCTGGCCATCGACAAGGCAGGGCTTCTCGGTGGCGGGGTCCCAACGGACGTAATTGACGACGAACAGGTCCAGGTCGCCGTCGTTGTCGATATCGAGCCAAGCCGCGCCGACCGACCAGCGGCCGTGGTTATCGAGCTTACTGCGGGCGGTGACATCTTCAAATATGCCCTGGCCGCGATTGCGGTAAAGCGTGAGCCCGCGCAAGCCGGAGACGAGCAGGTCGACCTGGCCGTCGCGGTCGAAGTCGCCGGCGGCGGCGGCAAAGTCGTAGCCCGTGCCGCCGAGGCCGGAGGCCGTGGTCCGGTCCTCGAAACGCATCGCGCCGCGGTTGCGGAAGAAGCGGTTGGCATGCGCAGGAAGGGTTTTCCGCCCAGCCGGCAGAGGGGCGCCATTCGGAAAGTAGAGGTCCAGTTGACCATCGTTGTCGGCGTCAAAAACCGCGACGCCGCCGGGCATGGTGGCCGGCAGGAATTTGCGCACGGTTTCGCCGGTGAATAAGGTCATCGGTAGCGAAACCGGCCCAGGGCCAGCCGCGACCAGGAAAGCGATAAAAAGCGAGCGCAGCACGGAGAGGAGTGGTGCGGATGAGAGGACTTGAACCTCCATGGGTTACCCCGCCAGATCCTAAGTCTGGTGCGTCTGCCAGTTTCGCCACATCCGCGAAACTTCAGGATAACAGAACTAGTATTTGCGGAGCACCGCGAGCACTTTGCCCTGCACCTGGACGCTCGCCGCCGGCACGCGGATCGGCTCCATGGTGGCATTGGCCGGCTGCAAGCGAGTGATCTCGCCTTCCCGGTAAAGCCGCTTCAGCGTCGTCTCGGAGCCATCCACCAGCGCCACCACAATCTCTCCGTCGCGAGCATGGTCAGTCTTCGAGATCAGCACAAAGTCGCCGTTGCAGATATGGTCGTCGATCATGCTTTCGCCGCGAACTTCCAGAGCGTAGGTGTCGGCGTCGCCGGCAAAGTCCTTGAAGTTGAGCGAGGTTTGAGCCGCGTAAGTTTCCACCGGCGCACCGGCGGCGATCCGGCCCAAAAGGGGTACGGAAATACCGCGCATGTCAGCCGATTCGGCGCGCGCCGGAGCGATGGTGAGCATGCGCCGTTGTTCGTCGATGTACTTGTCCGCAATCTCCACCGAGCGGCTCTGGTTGAAGCCACGGCGCAAGTACCCCTTAATTTCGAGGGCCTGCAAGTGCTTGTGCACGGTGGCGAGCGAAGCGAGTTCCAGGCCGTGGGCGATCTCCTCATAGCTGGGAGAATAGCCGTGGTCCTGGAGGAACTTGGCGATATATTCAAGGACTTCTTTTTGCCGTCGGGTGAGCGCCATACCCGCCATTGTGGGCGAAGAAAAAGAGAAAGTCAATGGGGTATCTGTAGTGGCTGTGTGAAAATCATACCAAGATCTTGTGGTCGCCTTCCCAATTCTTCATTTATAATGCCTGCATGACCAAGTTTCTTCTTTCCTCAATTGCGGCTGTCACCCTTCTCAGCAGTGGCCTTTTGGCCGGCGAAAAACACATGATGCACTGCTTCGCTTTCACCGCGAAGCCCGAAGCGACCCCGGCCGACTGGGAAGCTTTTTACAAAGCGACGGACGAGATGCCGAGCAAGATGCCCATGGTGAAAATGGTATGGGCCGGTAAGCTGCGCAACCCGCTGGCGCAATTCACCATCGACGCCGAAGCGCGTAAGCAATTTAACGCGACCACCACGACCGCCACCGTACCGGCGACCCGCTTGGTGCGCCAATACGGCGCTTGCCTCGCGATGGAGAACGACGGCGCCGCCACGCTGAAAGCCTACACGGCCCATCCCTACCACAAAGTGTGGACCGCCGCCTACGAAAAGGTGCGCGTCTCCGGCACCACCACCTACGACATCATCGGCCAGTAAGGTAGTCGGCCACCGTTTGGCAGACCCGGGTCCGCGCCGACAGAGAGCACGCATTTCGGCGCCCTGATGACCCACGAAAAAGCGCCCCCAGCATAATGCGCCTACGAAGGACCACTTTGCCCTCCGGCCTAAGGAGTTAAGTGTGGGAGCGTGTGTGAGCCCAAACTCCTGGAACTCCAACTATCGTGCCCCCGAACTTCACCTGAACTCCACTTAGCCCACAGGCAGAGGATTGAGGTGGCTGCTAACCTAGGGAGTTCGCTAGATGAACCCTGCGCCCAACTCACTCGGCCTCACTCCGCACGGCAGCCTGGTACTGACGAAAGATGCCGGGTCGTCGGACATGGCGGAGGGGCTTCGCGAACGAATGGGGTTGGCTTTTGAGCGTGGCACCGGCCACGGGCTACTGTTCCTGGGGGCAGGCGAAATCACGGGACTGCCGCCGGCGGTCTCTTTTTGGCGCGAATTCGGCCGGCGCTATGTTACCCTGCTCTGCACTGCGGCGCCGGGCGCGACGGTGGCCTTGCTTGCCGATGCCGAGTTGGAGCAAATCGCCCTCACCGTGCCGCCGATGGCGGGTGGGGAGTATCTGACGCCCGCGGTGCTGAACGGCTTATGGCAGGACCTTGACCGGGCTTTCGCGATTGAGCTTTCCGAGGCGAAATGCGGGGTGCAGGAGTTCTTGAAACGCCGCAATCCGGCGTGGAATCTGGTAGGCCGCGTGCACTTCAATCTGGCCGAGAACCGGCAGGATCCTGACGCGCCGTTTGCCTTTCTGGCGACCTATACGACCCAGCTGTCGGCCCAAGCCCGGGCCCAGCATGCGCCCTTGGGCCAGGCGCTGCGCGAATTCGCGGGCGCGGCCAACAAAGACCGGCTCTTATCGCTGCTCATTCCCGTCCAGCGCGCCGCGGAGAAGTGTGCGTGGCTCAAGGCCATGGTGGACCAAGGCGAAATCTTCCATCCGCTGCGCTGGACGCCGCGCGAGGCCTTGGAACTTTTGCGGGACGTGCCGCAACTGGAGGCGGCGGGCGTCGTGGTGCGCATGCCGGCCACGTGGCGGGGCAATCGTCCGCCACGGCCTCGGGTGACGGGCTCAGTCGGCGGGAAGGCGCCGGTGGGCTTGGGCCAAGGGGCGCTGCTCGATTTCCAGATGGACGTCACGCTCGACGGAGAGCCGCTTACCGCCGCCGAAATACAGGCGTTGCTTGCCCAAACCGAGGGGCTCGCGCTGGTGCGGGGGCGTTGGATCGAGGTGGATCGCGAGCGGATGCAACGGATGATTGATCGCTATGGCGAGCTTGAGC